>JAZDDC010000519.1:0-10244 GCA_036679565.1 Gemmatimonadota bacterium | reverse complement strand
ACAGAGGAAGATAGAGGTCACAAAGAACATCTTTTTGTGTGGAGGTCTGTCGCGGTTCAACAAATTCTTGAGAGTTGAGAGTTGATGCTGAGCGTTGAGTGTTAAATGCTGAGCGTTGAGTGTTGAGCCCGTCAACCTCTGTGTCCTCTATCTTCCTCTGTGAACTCTGTGGCAAACGTTGGGGTCCGGCGGATTCTTTTTAAAACGGAGATTCCCAGACTACACAGACGACTGCAAACTGAGCTGCGACAGTCGCACCGCAGTAATCCCGAAGCGACTCATCGGAACGCGGATGCCATCCTCGTTCACTTCGAGCGATTCGCCGCGGTCGCGTTCCGCAAGATCCACCAGATTGGCGGAGGCGAACTGAATGAGATCGGGACGCAGCCGAACATTGCGTTGTAATCCCATCACCTCCTGTAAGTACACGATTATTCCAAAGTCGTCGTCGGCTTCTTTGACGGCCAGTACCATGACACCGGGGTCGATGGCCAACAGTTGGCCGAACCGCGGGACCTTAACTCGCCCACCTCGTGTGACCGGTGTAACGATGAATGGTTCGCCATGCCATCCAAAGCGCCATGGGCTATCTGATGGGTCGGTGGGTGACATGATATTGATGCGATAACGACTTCGTCCGCCTGGTGTGACACTTATGAGTGACGTGCGCTTGGTGATTGTGTCCGGTGGCGCGTCCGAAGAGACACGCGCAAACGGATGTTCGATGCATCTGACAAGCGCGGCCCCTTGATTGTTCGAGCGGACGCTCATCCATCGCAGATGCGCAAAGTTCGTTGCCGGCGGTGCCTGCACTTCGTAACCCGCGGCCGTTTCCCAAGCGACTGAGCTGACATCGAGGTTGAATGCAAAGCTGTAACGAACCGCTGTCTTGCCGAGATTGTCGATCGTATTCTCGATGTCCACCCACGGCGTATCATCGTACACGGTGTAAACACTTGTAAGACGCCCCCAGGTGGTGCGACGTTCGGTATAAAGTCGAGATCCCACGTTTGGCAGGCGGAACCGCTGGAGGGACGATAACCGTGCGGTAGGGATGTCGTTCAAACCTCCACGCGCTGCATCCGCCCAAGCTCGCGCTTCATCACGCTGGTGCATTGATTGGATGGCTCCCGTTTCTTCGTTCAACCGGATCGTGAATCGTTGACCAGAGACGGCCGCGTCTCCAGGATTCAAGTAGGGCGCCGGTGGGGCGGGTGCTGCGTTTGGAATGAACACGTAACCGAGTCCCGGGACTCGAGTGACGACCCGCTCCGTCTCGTCCGGCATCCGTACCACGTCTGTCCGTGGAAGTGGTGAGGGGTTAAACACCATCGAGCCGTCAAACGCAAAATCAACCGCGGACGCGAAATCAAGGATGTTTGAACTCGCTATCCCAAGCAACCTGTTCAGTGGCGTAACCAAATTGCCGACACGAGTTCGAACAGCGTATCCCCGATCAATTGAGGCTTTGGAAAGAGTCGCCAAATTGGGTTCCGCTCGAAACGGCATTGGATTGGCGACGGAGAAAAGTTCGCGAGATGTTGTGGTAGATTCGATGCGCTCGAAGAAATCGTCGGCGCCGCCGAGGACGATGCGTGGATAGGCAAAACGCTGATGCCATGCGTTTATGGTATCGAGCATGAGCGAGCGGTTATCCTCCATTCGTGTAGAAACCACAAGCGCAGCATCGGGTGAGTACACAGATTGTTGCAGACCCGGTGAGGTTGTGAGCCACGTTTCGATGGCGGATGCCATGCCGTCGCGACCGGCCGCGAACGCGAGATGTTCTGGTGTCCCTCCGGGTGGCGGCGATGCGGTTATGACACGAGAACCATCTCTGCCGGTGTACCGGTAGAATGCGTGATGCTCATCGTCCAACAATAATCCGTATCGGATTCCGTTTCCCGAAAGCACCGTCGGCGCCGCATTCATTCGCAGGTCGCGTGATTCCGCGATTGCGATGGGACTGGCTGGGATGCCAAAGCGTCGTTCGAGCGCCATTGCATTCGCGCCGGACCGAAGATAGTCAAGGTGGTCAATCCCATCTGCCGCTCGTTGGCCGGTTGCATACGGATTGCCCATGACGGCCGTCCGATTCATCAAGGACGTTGCCGCGGCTCTTTCCCAAGGACCCATGCGGTCGAGTTGTCCGATCAGATGATCTGGATCGACCACGGTAATCCAATGCAACGTCCATCGGCGTGGCGGTCTGATGACGTGTGATGTACGAAGTGGCGTACGAAAACCAGGTGCTTCGAGTTCGACCGTTATTCTCGTTGTGTCAGCAACGTCTAGCCACAATTCTCCGAACAGCGTGCGGTCGATACCGAGCATGCCCGCCGTTCCCAAAAGCCGCCGGCGTGTGTCATACACCCGCAATCTTCCGGCGGGCGCGTCGATATTGTCGGCGGTGAAGCGCACGAGGTTGGCTTCGCCGCGTGGCGGTCCAAAGAAGACCGTGGACGTAACGCCGACAGTTATGTTATGACGAGGTAGTGTAAAGAAGCTTCCGGCGGAGGCGCACGAATGTAAGAACTGCCGCCGTGAAAACTGGTCCTTCACGCTTCGAGATCGAACGGCAGTTCGACAGCGTCGGCCGTTGCGTTGGATGCAACGAGTTCGCGGTCAAGATCGGCCTTCCGATGAATGATCGCCAAACCAATTTGTTGGCGAAGTGACTCGATCCACGCCAGGCTTGTGACCCGCCCAACCGTCACACCGTCTTGTGACACCGTATCGACGCTTGTGTCCGGTACCTCGCTCCAAATGAGTCCACACAGCGATCGGTTCACGTGGCCGCGGAAGTGAAGTCGCGCAACTGTTTCCTGTCCCGTGTAACAACCCTTGGTATACGACACACCGTTGTGCTCGTCAAAACGTACTTCTTGAGGCAGGGTTTTCTCATCGATCTCGGCCCCGTATCGTGGCCAACCGGAGAGTATGCGTGCGAGTTCCAGACCCGCTGCCGTACCGTGCGTGGCGCCGGCATCGTAAAGTCTTGCAGCCAGGCCGGGTGCGTCGTCGTGATCGATTTGGACCTGTATGTTGAAGTACGCGGCTTCTCCCGGGCGTGAAACGAGGCAATTGACTCCGCCAATGATTGCGGATGTGCTCTGGCCGGGGTCCGGTACCGCCAGCCCGGCTTTGCGGGCCAAGATACTGGCGTTGGGGCCGGCGAGCCTGAGAATGGCCAGTTGGTCGGTTTTGTCCTTGACTTGAGCCAGACGCGGGGGCAGGTACTTCGTGAAGACGGCTTGTACCGCCGGCAAACCCTCGCTCGGCACGGTGATCCAAAGTTTCCCGTCTGTTCGCGTGACCCACATGTCGCAAATGATTCGGCCCTTTGTGGTCAGGACGGCGCCGTAGGTCACCCCTCCGTTGCCGGCACTCTCGACGTCGCTTGTGAGCAACCCTTGGATGCATTGTACCGCGCCGGGGCCCGCTACCTCCAGCACCGCAACAGGTGCGAGACTGATCGTTGCCGTCTCCAACAACGCATCCACCTCGCGGTCGTTGACGCTACTCGGCCCCAAGACGAAAGGAGCCGTGGATTTTGGACTGGTGGTTTCCTCAACTGTCATAGCTATTGACCGTTTGCCGCGTCATGATCGTTTTCACGTTCTTATCTAACGATACCGACGGGCGCGTGAATTATCTGCCACATTGAGCATTGGATTTAGTCGATGTCACGAGCGGCTATCGGCTAACCGTTGGTACGACCAATCCAGTATTTCGACGGGGTGAACGACGGGAACGGTTATACCGCACGCACGCAACCCTGCCCCGATTTGCATGATGCAACCGGGATTACCCGTTGCCACCACGTCCGGATCGGTGTTGCGCAGAGCCTCGATTTTCGGTTTCAAAACATCTCGACTCATCTGCCGCTCCAACATGGAATACATGCCGGCACTTCCACAACAGTCGTCAACGCCATGATGTTGTGTTATTTCGAGACCAGGCACCGCGTGCAACACGGAAAACGGTTCGTCTTGCACGCGCTGTGCGTGTAACAGGTGGCACGGTGGGTCGTACGCGACGGAGAGATTGAGCGCGGCGCCTTGCTTGGGACCTACTTGTGCCAGTAGTTCAGTGACGTCGTGTACCCGTGTAGAAAACATGGCCGCGCGTTCGGCATGTGGCGTATCTGCAAACCAATGCCCGTATTCTTTCAACGCGGCACCGCATCCGGCACTGTTGATCGCGATCGCTGCGTGTGGTGCGTGCTCGAATGCGTCGATGTTTGCGAGAGCTAAACTGCGTGCCTCTTCCCCCTTACCGGCATGGGCGTGCAACGCACCGCAACAACCTTGCGATGCGACATCGACGAGTGCGTATTCGTTGTGGACCAGGACGTTGGTCGTGGCGCGATTCACGTGGTCGAACAGACCGTCCATGATGCACCCCTTGAAAACAACGACGGTGTCGTTGCTCGCAGCACGCGAGGTGGGTTTTTGTGCCGCAGGGGCGCGCGTGCCACGCCTAGCGTTGTTAGGCGCCGTTGCGGCGAGCATGCCCATACCGAAACCAATGGCGGAACCTCCGGTAAAAAACCTTGCCAACGGGCGCAAGAGTTTGACAAACGTGAATACGATTCGGCGAAGGATCGGTTGCGCCATGATGGCGAGCACGGCACCGGCATCTGCTCGCAATGGTTGCAACTGTTGGATGGTTGCGCGTGTGGCTTCGAGAGCCCGACCGTACTCAACACCGCTGGGACACGCTGTTTCACAGGCACGGCAGCCGAGGCAACGGTCGATGTGTGAGATCAGTTGTTGGTTGTTCGCTAGAAATTCCCCGTGAGCCAAGGCCTGCATCAGGACGATTCTGCCACGAGGACTGTCCGCTTCATCCCCGGTTGCGACAAAGGTGGGACACGCCTGCAGGCAAAACCCACAGTGGACACAGGCGTCGAGTCCGGTGATCGCGGCGTCGTATTGCGTCATACGGGTCACGCGGAATGTGCTGTTAAGGGAATGACGAGTGTGCCCGTCGGGTCAAATGCCGATCGCAAACTAGAAACGAGTTGGGCAACACCGGAGCGCAACTCGCCAAAATGTCCCTCCGAAGACAACAGCTTCCACGGTGCGTTTTCGATTGTCAAAGGCACGGATTGGTCGGCCGCCGACGAACGTAGGCGTCTAATCGCGTCCGCGTTGGCCGTGCCGGACCATCGAATAACATTACGGGTGCCGTATATGGTCGTGAAACCTGCAACGAGCGTCTTTTTCAACTCGTTGGCGGTCCACGCCACGGTGGCGAAACTGGCTCCCAAACGAATAGTGACCGGGTCGAGCACACACGCTCTACGTCCTTCGGCCCAATGCACGTTCGCCTTGTCGTCGTGAAGCTGACTCCAACTGATGCTGATGGTTTGGGCGAGCGTTTTTCCGTGCCGTTCGACCGCGTCGGCAGAACCGACTAGCCGAACGGCAATGGTCCATTCGTCGGCTTGGGCGCAGCGAAGTTCCAATGCAGCCGTCGTAACCGCCGAATTCTCGATAAGACGTTTTGCGTTGAGCACATCATCGAACGTTGCCGATGCCATCCAGGTGACGTCGGTTTCGGGCGCGACACGCAATCGCAAATGCACCTTTGTTATCAACCCGAATGCTCCGAAGCCTCCGACCATCAACTTCGGCATGTCGTAACCCGCAACGTTCTTCACCACACGTCCACCGCAAACGATCACCCGCCCCTCGGGCGTGATGACGGTCAATCCAAGAATCTGATCGCGCACTGGTCCGTAACCGGTCTGCAGCGACCCGGAAGCACCGGTTGCCGCGATGGAACCAATCGTCCGGTTCTCTCCCGGTGGGTCCATGGCCAGCCACATGCCGCACTGTGTGAATCGTCGTTTCAATTCTTCCGTGGTGACCCCTGCTTCGGCCGTTGCAAACAGGTCGGCAGGTTTGGTTTCGGTGATTGTATGCATACGACGAGTTGTCAGCACGAGGTCAGCCGGGATGTCGGGTGACGGTCCCGCACCACTGCCGGAGAAACGGACCTTCCAACCCTCGCTGTGCGCGGTCTTTAGGATTGCCGCACATGCCGATTCGGTTGTCGGTGCCGCAGTGACACGATTCCCGTCTGTGTCGTCAAAATCTGCATCGTCGCCGACGACCCGTACCAACCGATCTCGGATTGTCGAGCTTTTCATCGTTGTGCCGTTGTCCATTCCCGGCACGAATGTACCGGGTACACTTTACCGGGGTTTGACAGCTCACGTGGGTCAAATACTTTCCTGACCGCCCGCATGGCCCCGAGCGTTTCGGAATCGAACATGTCGTCCATGTATCGGAGTTTGTCTATCCCTATGCCGTGCTCTCCCGTGATGGTGCCACCGGCGCGGAGGCACGCCTGCATGATGTCTGACGAGGCCTGTTCCACTCGCGCCGCTTGGTCTTTGTCACGGGAGTCGAAGTTAAAATTGGGGTGGAGATTCCCGTCGCCAGCGTGAAAAACGTTGCTCACGACCAGGTCGTATCGCCGGCCGATTTCGGCGATTTCCTCCAATAGATCCGGCAGCGTCGTCCTTGGCACGACGGCATCTTGCACGACAAGATCCGGGCTAATGCGACCAAGCGCTCCAAACGCCTTTTTCCGACCGAGCCACAGCTGGGCGCGGTCGGCTGAGCTGGATGCGCTACGGATGGACCGGGCGCCGTGATCGGAGACGAGGGTCTTAACACGCTCTGCGTCTGCTTCCACTTCAGCCTGATCTTGCCCGTCTAACTCGACCAGCAGCACGGCGGCAGCATCGACCGGGTATCCAGCCGCGTAGATGGATTCCTCGACGGCACGGACGGTGTTTTGGTCCATCATCTCCAGGGCCGCCGGGACCACACCGGACCCCACGATGGCGGATACGGCGCTCCCAGCGTCCCTCAGGGAGCTAAAGTCCGCTAGGAGGGTCCTGATAGCGGTAGGTATGGGCACGAGCCGCAGGCGGATGCGGCTCGCTATTCCGAACATGCCCTCGCTCCCAACGAAAAGGCCGACCAGGTCTGGTCCCCACGCATCCCCGCCCGGTGATCCCAACATCACGATGTCCCCGCTCGGCAAGATTACTTCGAGTTCGCTCACGTGGTTGGTGGTCACGCCGTATTTGAAACAGTGGGGGCCGCCTGAGTTCTCCGCGATGTTGCCGCCCAGGGTGCAAGCGGTCTGACTCGATGGATCCGGTGCGTAATAGAGCCCGTAGGGCGCCGCCGCTGCCGAAAGTTTGATGTTGACGACACCGGGTTCGACGAGTGCCGTTCTGTTCTCGGCGTCAATCTCGATGATGCGGTTTAACCGCGTGAGCACTAGGCTTACGGCGTTTCCGCGAGCCAAAGCTCCTCCTGACAGACCGGTCCCCGCACCGCGGGGCACAAACGGGACTCGGTGGTGGGCCAGGATTTGGACGACATCGATCAGCTCTTCGCGCGAACTGGGGATGACGACAGCTGCTGGCCGCCACTTTCGGGTAGGCAGACCGTCACTGGCGTAGGTTTCGCGTGCCGCGTCGGACAGGCGAATCCAACGGGCACCGACGGCAGCCGTGAGCGCCCGGAGGGCCTGTTGGGGGATACTCAACTTTCAACGTTCAACGTTCAACACTCAACTCTCAGCATCAATGTTCACGGCTCAACGTTCAAGAAGGTAGTGTTTTGAACGTCAAACGTTAAATGTTGATGCTGAGTGTTGAAAGTTGAGTGTTGAACGTTGAACGTTGAGCAAAAGAAAGGGCCTGAGGGAACCTCAGGCCCTTTCTTTTGCGACTAGGCTGCGGACCAGAAGCCTTCGAGGGCGTGTCCATCCGGACACTCGCGTAGTTTTTCGAATGCTCGTTCACGGATCTGGCGGATGCGTTCTCTTGTGACACCCATCAACTCGCCGATCTTTTCGAGCGTCAGACCCTCGGAACCTTCTTCGAGCCCATAGTACAGGTACAGGATGCGGCGTTCCCGGGGTGTGAGGTATTTGTCGAAGATACCGTCGATAAACTCGCGCATGAGCTTACCGTCGGTGCGGTCTTCGATCTCGTTCCCCTCTTGGCCAGAAAATCGTTCGCCAAATGTTGCCGCGTCTTTGTCTGACCGATCAATCGGCGCATCGAGTGAAAGCTCTGCGGCCGTCATGCGTCGCGCACTTCGGACGTTTGTGACCGAATCGTCCAGTGCCTTGGCGATCTCTTTGTCGGTTGGTTCGCGTCCCAGTTCCTGTGTCAGATACGTCTCCGCCCGCGCCATCCGGATAAGGTGACTATTCTGATTGAGGGGGATGCGGACACTGCGGGTTTGTTCGGCCAGTGCCTTAAGCACTGCCTGGCGAACCCACCAAACCGCGTATGAGATGAATTTGACGCCCTGGTCAGGGTCGAACTTCTTGACCGCCCTCAGCAACCCCTCGTTCCCGATTGCCACCAACTCGGACAAATCCAGACCGTGACCCTGATACTTCTTCACGTAGGAAATGACGAATCGGAGGTTGGCCGTGACAAGTCTTTCGGCGGCCTCTTCGTCGCCATCCTGCGCGAGCCGGGCTAGGCGCTGTTCCTCAGCGGGGTCTTTGATTAGGGGGAGCTTTTGAATGTCCTGGAGGTACTGGTCAAAGGCGCCAGAGACGCCGGTCCTGATAAAAGCCTTTGATTTCGAACGAACCGTTGCCATGCATTTCCCTCGCTACAGAAACCTTAGACTAAAAAACTTCCGTGTTCAGACCGGAGCCCAGCTCGACCTCAGAGGGTCCCAGACCTGTCAATCTATAGTGTGGGCCGGGGTTGAAAACCCGCCACGTTTGTATCGAGGTTTGTGGCCACGAATGTAGGAAATCACCAAAAAAGGGTCAAGCGACAAAATTTCTTTCCACATCACAAATCGTTCAGAGGAAAGAACTTGTGAGTTTTATCAACGCCATTTCGTTTTCCACATTCACATGATCTTGTCGATTTTGATCTAAACAGTTGCGGTTAAATAACTTACGAGAAAACTTCCGAAAGAATAGTCGATACATACTGCCCGAAAACGATTGTCGTTATTCAACTTAGGTCCTTTCGTGACAACACGGTTCTTAACAACTCGTCGGACAGTTCGAATGTCCACGAATCGGTCTTTGTTCGGACCATATTTCCAAGGCTCTCAATTGCAGAAAAACGAATCGAACCGGATCGATTCTTCTTGTCTCGGCGCATCGCTGCGAGGATCTTGTCAGCGCTTTGGCCGGGCGGAAGCGTCACTGGAAGACCAAAACTCGTGAATGCCGCCGTCAGGGTGTCCGCGGTTCCCGGGCGTGTGATTTCGAGCCGTTCGCCCAGCCGCGACTCGATGACCATCCCAATTGCCACGGCTGCGCCGTGTACGATTGAGAAATCGGACACCGCTTCAATAGCGTGTCCAACGGTATGGCCAAAGTTGAGGATGGCGCGTTTTCCCAACTCTCTCTCGTCAAAGCCGACCACATCCGCTTTGATTTCCACACTGCGTCTGACGAGGACCTCCAGCGCATTCTGCTCTCGCGCGAATATGGCTGCGCGATTTGTTCTGAGTTGGTGGAAGTAGTTGGCGTCCGCGACGGCGCCGTGTTTGAGTGCTTCGGCCATCCCGGCAGTCATATGGCTGTCAGGCAGTGTGCCGAGTGTGGCGGTGTCGGCGATAACAAGTCGGGGCTGATGAAGAGCACCGACGAGGTTCTTACCCAACGACGTATCGACCCCTGTCTTGCCACCCACAGAGCTATCGACCATAGCGAGCAGCGATGTCGGGATTTGGATGTAATCGATTCCGCGGTGATAAGTGGCTGCCACAAAACCGGCCACATCGCCGACCACGCCCCCGCCAAGCGCGACGATAACCGCATCGCGTCCGATGCCGGCTTCTATCATTCGGTCGGTGAGATCGCTCCACGTGTGGCGTGTCTTGTGGGATTCCCCGGCAGCGAATTCGAAGATCTGGCAGCTACCCAATTGTTCGATTTGTTGGGCCACATCAGACGCATAATGCTGTGATACTGTCGAATCGGTGATTATAGCATAAGTTGATGCGTTGCAATGTTTTGCGACGAGCGAGCGGATCTCTGAGAAGATTCCGCCACCGATGTAGACCGGATAGCTGCCGCGTGCAACATCGACGCGTACCTCGATCATTATTTCGCCGAAATCACAACGTCACTTCGCCGGTTATGACCGTAACCGCCGCTCCACCCACCCTGACTTCCGTGATTTCTCCGCCGTTACCGACCGCGATCTCGGTGTTAATACGGCT
>JAZDDC010000518.1:0-2176 GCA_036679565.1 Gemmatimonadota bacterium | reverse complement strand
ATTTGGCTACCGCACCAAAATCGAACGCAATCTGCAACGCATGGGCGGAGGCGACGGCCGCCGCGCGAGAACACCCGAACGAACCGGTTCCGCTACACCTGAGAAACGCGCCGACCGGTCTGATGAAAGATATCGGCTACGGTAAGGGATATCGATACGATCACGCCGAAGGTGGGTTCGCTGCGGGCCAACAGTATTTGCCGGAGGTATTGCACGGTCGTGAGTGGTACACCCCACCCGATGTTGGCTTCGAGAAGACGATTCGCGAACGCTTAACCTGGTGGCGTAGTCAGAAAGACCAGACGTGACGTGGCGCTTTACGTGCGAGGTACGCCGTTCAACACCCGGTAAATGGCCAACTCGAGTTTTTGTGTGGTCTGAATCGACCGGGGGAAGGTTCGTTTACCGAACGTTTTTACCTTAATGGATCGCGTGTCGGCGAGATTGGCGGATGCAACGTCGGTGAAGTACTGATCGCCGATCATGACACACCGGTCCGGTTCAACCCCCAAAACCTTTGTGGCGTGCGCAATGAGTTCGCGGCTCGGTTTGCGTATCTGCCGTCCGCCGGCCGCTAATAGATTGGTGATACGGTCATTGGAGTGTGTATCATCATTCCCCAAGGCGGTGCGGAACACAGTACCGGTAGGGGACTGATAAGCACGGATGAGTGGAATCGCCGGGAATACCGTCTTTAACTCGTCGAAACGTCGCTCGTCACAGTTCGAGAGAATCGCATGCTGCAATGTTTTGTCCGCGAACAACGTTTCGACATGCGGACGCAGCTCATCGGCAACTTCCATGGCATGGTAATTTGTTAGCGTTCCGTCCACGTCCCAGATTAAGCCTTGAATCGAGTGGCTGTTTAAGAACTTTGTATCGATGCCGCGCACGTCATCGAGATGGTACGTGGGCTTGAGCTTGCCAAGGATGCCGCGCAACCGCGGGAGCGTCTGGCGCGCCGTGAGAAGCCAATCGCGAGGAGTGCGGTTTGGTGTGGTCGGCATTGTCGTCTTACGCCGGTTGTTTAGCATTGGCGAGATGAGATTCTTTGGTGGGGACCGCAACGACCCGCGAGGCGAATTGGTGCGTTGCCCACCCCACGAATAGTCCTCCAATGCTACCTATCAATTCCGTCCAACCGGGCAACCCCAGGAGTTGGAGTGCGGACGCAATGATCACGGCAGTCCCAAGGAAACCCGCCGCTGCTAACGTGGACCGCGTCACACCCATCCACAACCCAAACGGGAAGAACAGTCCGGCCATCCAAAAAATGCTTAGTAGCTCCTGTAACCGGGGTGGCGCGCCGAATGTCGGGAAGACCAACCGCCATCCATCGCGTGCGCGAAACGTAACGTGGTATGATGTATCGCCTATGCGTACGTCAAAGCCCGGCCGTTGTCGTCGGAAGTCCATGGTGAGTGCGTCGCCCTCTTGAAACTGTATCATGGCGCCCCGGATCCGAAAGCTGGGCTGCATGAGTCGCAAAGTGGCGGCTTTGGGCCGGTACCGAAATACCAAATCATCGCCCCGCTGTCCTGACATCCAAATCTCTCGATTGCGCTGCGCACGAATGGTGAAGATTGGACCGAATCCTTCGGGGCGCGGCCCAGCGGTTCCGCGAATTCTGAGTGTGCTGCCACCGGCGACTGAATCGCTCACAAAGTCTCGTGCTTCGAGATATCCCTGTGGTAACGGTCGATTGCCGAGGTACACGGAATCGAGTTTTCCTCTGTACCAGTCCGTTTGGGACAGCTGTTGTGTCCACTGGCTGCGATAACGATCTGCCTCGAGGTGTGGTTGGGTCAGGAAGCCGGTCAGAAGGATGGCAAGCCCCGGGAAGACGCCACCGACGATCTGCAGGAGCGATTTCGATCTGCCACGAGGTAAAATCCAATGGAGCACCGACATCGTGATTGCGATGCCCACCGCCGCGCCGACGGTGTTGAACAGGAGGTCGCCCAAGCTCGCGTCCCGTCCCGGGATGACCGTAGACTGAGCTGATTCGATGAAAAGCGTCACGCCAAAGGCAAACAGGATCTGTGTGCGGACTCTCCAGCCTTGGAGGGCGAGGGCCACACCCATCGGAATGAAGAGTATGATATTGGCGATCACGTCGGCGCCGCCCCGCTCTCCGCACACGAGACAAAAGGTTGGCGTCGAGCTTGAGGGCGGT
>JAZDDC010000517.1:0-17913 GCA_036679565.1 Gemmatimonadota bacterium | reverse complement strand
TGCCAACGCGGTCTTGGCCCTCCTCAACCGAGCAGTCCCGCAGATCAACGCAATGATGGTTGCGTTTCCGATCACGATCGGTTTGGGTTTTGTCGTTTTTCTGGCAGCTTTGCCGTTCATCATGTCCGCGATGCGTGAGTGGGTTCTTGCCATACCGCAAGATGTCCGACACGTGACCGACGGCTTCGCAATCCAATAGGCGGAGCGAGCAATGGCAGCTAACGAAACCGGCCAAGAGCGCACAGAAGAAGCGACTCCGAAGAAAAAGGAAAAGGCTTTCGACGAAGGTCGGATACCTAAGAGCCAGGAATTTACAGGTGCAGTCATCATACTCACCGGTATCGCGTTACTGGCAACCGGGGGTGGTTCCATCGCTGCGAACGCCGTCGTGGCGCTTACACAGCAAACAGCCGATTGGATTGCCGATGGACGTGCGTTCGACAGCGCCGCCGTACCGTTGCTTCGCCATGTCGTTGTGACCCTGACAATCGGTATCGGACCGATCATAGGTGGGATTGCGGGTATTGCGTTGCTCGCTAACCTCATCCAGGCACGCGGCGTTCTATCGGTGAAACCGATAACGCCAAAGTTTTCACACATTAGTCCACTTGCGGGTGTGAAACGCATTGTCAGCGTGCAATCTCTCTTCACACTTGTGAAGTCGATCATAAAGCTCGCGATGCTAGCCTCACTGGCGTATCTGGCGTTTGGCAACGCATGGCCGGAGATGCTCGTGTTGCCGGGGCAGGGCCCCGGTGATGTGCTGGCCGTGTTGCGAAATCACACTGTGCGACTAACGGTCGTGATTGGAACCGCGTTTCTGGCGTTTTCCATCCTCGATTACCTGTTCCAGGTCAACCAACATAATCGGCAATTGCGCATGACCCGCCAAGAGGTCACGCAAGAACACAAGGACACGGATGGTGACCCGCTGATCAAGAGTCGTATCAAGTCGATTGCGATGGCGATGAGTCGCAAGCGGATGATGAAAGATGTCCCGACCGCAGATGTTGTTGTCACAAACCCAACACACTATGCCGTCGCTTTGAAGTACGATCCTGCGGTCGCCGCTGCCCCAACTGTTGTGGCGATGGGTGCGCGGAAACTGGCTCAACGCATCAAGGCAATCGCCAAAGAAAATCGCGTGCCTGTCGTCGAAAACAAGCCGCTGGCGCAAGCGCTCATTGCTACGGCAATCGTCGGCCAGGCAGTACCGCCGGCCCTATATGTTGCGGTGGCTGAAGTGCTGGCGTTTGTCTATCGGAAACAAGGCAAATCGCCTAGCGGCGCGGCGCCGAGTGGAGGCCTATCGTGAGTAGCCCCGCCGCACCGGTGACCAGGCCTACACCGTTGGTTCACACGCCACCATCTAAATCGCCGGCCAGTGATGGCCGGCACACCGCCGTCACTCGTCCGATTCCGAACGTGGCGATGAGAGCGGCGACACAGCTGAAATTGGGTAGCTCCGAAACGTGGCTCGCGTTGGCTGTGGTTCTGATCGTGGGGTTGTTGATTGTTCCACTTCCCACATCCATTCTCGATGCGTTGCTCGCGCTTAGTTTGTCCCTTTCGATTGTCATCCTGTTAGTCACCCTCTCGACGTCGGATCCGCTCGAGTTCAGTATCTTCCCGAGTCTCCTACTTTTGATGACGTTGTTGCGGTTGGGCCTCAACGTCAATAGTACCCGGCTCATTCTTGGTACCGCCGATGCCGGAAAGGTGATCGATGCGTTTGGCAACGCGGTCATCGGTGGCAATTACATTGTCGGCCTCGTCATTTTTGCGATTCTTGTGATCATCAATTTCATGGTGATCACGAAGGGTGCGGGCCGGATCGCTGAGGTCGCTGCGCGTTTCACATTGGATGCTATGCCCGGTCGGCAAATGAGCATTGACGCCGATCTCAGTGCAGGGCTGATCGACGAAGCGGAAGCACGTCGGCGGCGTGAAGAAATCGCAAAATATGCGGACTTTTTTGGATCGATGGACGGCGCCGCCAAATTCGTTCGTGGTGACGCGATGGCAGGGTTGATCATTACCGCGATCAACCTCATCGGTGGTTTCATCATCGGAATGGTGCAACGCGGCTTGTCGGCCGGCGAGTCGCTCTCGACGTATACGTCACTCACCGTTGGTGATGGATTGGTCACGCAGATTCCGGCGCTCATTGTCAGTACGGCGGCCGGGATTATCGTGACATATGGTTCGACGAGTTCGAAGATCGGACCGGCGATTACCAATCAACTTACACGCAATCCATCCGCAATGTGGATCTCCGCAGGAATTCTCGGCATCGTTGCGGTACTGCCGGGTTTCCCCAAGTTCCCCTTTCTCTTGCTCTCCGGTTTGACAGGAAGTGCAGCGTGGTATTCGCAGAAGAAATCACGCGAACTGCGCGAACAGGCCGTTGAACAGATTGAAGAGGAAGACGAGACGTCGTCGGAAGTCTCACAGATAAAAGATCTGTTGCAAGTCGATACGCTCGAGCTGGAGATCGGATACGCGCTCGTACCGTTAGTCGATGAGGGACAGAATGGCGACCTCCTCCAACGCGTCACGTTGATGCGGAAGCAGGTCGCGATAGAGCTTGGCATCATTGTGCCTCCCATCCGTATTCGAGACAACATCCAGTTGCCGCCAACAGAGTACGAAATCAAAATGCGCGGTGTGAAGATCGCGCAGGGCGAAATCATGCCGAAATATTGTTTGGCACTTGACACCACCGGCAAGGCACAGCCCATCGACGGCATCCAAACAGTCGATCCGAGCTTTGGCATGCCGGCCGTATGGATCTCCAAAGATCGCCAACTCGATGCCGAAACAAACGGTCACACCGTGGTGGAACCCCAGACCGTGTTATCAACGCATTTGATGGAAACGGTGAAGGCGTTTGCGGGTCAGTTACTTGGTCGGCAGGAGAGCCAAGAATTACTCGATCATCACAAAACAACTTCACCTGCGCTTGTCGAAGACCTCGTGCCTGCGCGGCTGCCACTTGGTGTCGTACACCGTGTGCTGCAACGGCTACTCAAGGAGCGAATTCCCATCCGGGATCTTGGCACGATCTTGGAGGCGCTCGCCGATGCCGCAGACCAAACGAAAGATCCCGAAGCGTTAACGGAAAGTGTTCGGCGATCGCTTTCGGCGTCGATTGCACAGCAGTTCGATAGTGGAGATGGATCTGTACGCGGTTTTACCATGGGGCCGAAGCTTGAAGTGACATTGATGTCGTTGTTCGGCCGGTCTCAAGGTGGCGACGGAATGTTACCGCCCGACCCTGACCAAATCACCGCTGCGCTTGGAACGTTGAACAGTCTGGTCGAAAAACACAACCGGAGTGGTCGTCGGCATCCGCTGATCACGCCGCCACAACTTCGTGTTGGTGTAAGACGGCTTGTTGAGCCCGTATTACCAAACCTCCCGGTGATTTCACTCGCGGAGCTTCCGGCGCAGATGCCCATCAACAGTCTTGGAATGTGGGAGTTACCGAATGCCGCTTGAAACGTACGTCGGCAAAGAACTGCGGCCCCTTCTGGCCCAGGCTGAAGCAGACTTTGGACCTGATGCGATCATGGTGCAAGTCAAACGGATTCATCGTTGGGATGGGTCTGGCCTGTTTGAGCTAGTGGCAGGGGATCCGGACAGTGCGCGTCTTGCGGCGCGGTCCTATGTCACTGTTGGCAACGCGCCGTTGCTAACATCAGCGTCTCCGGATCCAAAAAAGATCCGGCGTGCAAAAACTGGGCGCCCAACCGTGATCGCTTTTGTAGGCCCGACCGGCGCGGGCAAGACGACCACGATTGCGAAGCTGGTGAGTAATCCACGTGTTTTTGGTCTTCGCCGAACCGGACTCATAACACTCGACACCTATCGAGTCGGAGCTGTCGAGCAACTCAGGACATATGCTGAACTGGCGCAGGTTCCATTTCAAGTCGTGTACTGTGACAAGGATATTGAGCCAACGCTAAAGCGACTCGCGCCCAGCGAGATGATTCTCGTGGACACGCCGGGTTGGGGCCCGAAAAACGACAAGAGTCGCGAAGTGATCGAAGAGTGGCTTCGTCGCATCAACCCCGACGAAGTGCATTTGGCCTTGCCCGTTGCATGGAGATTAGAGTTGGTCGAGAAAGCGTTAGAAGACTACGAGCCCCTTGGCGTTACACATGTGTTGCCAACCAAACTCGACGAACTTCCCACAACATGGGATGTGTTCGACCTTGCTGCCGAACGCCACTTTCCGATGCGTTGGATTACCGACGGTCAGGAAGTACCCGAGGACATCCGGCCTGCTCGTCCACGTTTGCTCGCGTCGATGACCGAGGTAAAACGCAAGGCACGCATCCAGTTGCAGGAGGCCATATGACTGACCAAGCAGACCGCCTCCGCCGGATGACGCGGGACGCCAACGCCTCGGTTGCCCACAATGATTGGGGGACACCCACATTGGTCGTCGGTAGTGGCAAGGGTGGCGTGGGAAAATCCGTGATTTCAGTTTTGCTGGCCACCGAATTCGCCCGCGCCGGCTCAAAGGTCTTGTTGATGGACGGCGACCTCAATCTGGGGAACCTCCACATTCTTTTGGGCGTGCAACCCGTCGCACGGGTTGAAACGTTGCTACATGGAGACGTGACACCGGAAGAACTCGTCGTTCGTATGAGCGACAACCTCTTTGTGCTTCCTACCGACTCCGGTGGGGAAATACTCCACACGCTCGGCACGGTGGACAGGGCACGGCTCTATCACCGTCTCATCAGTGTGTCCGATCAGTTCGATGTCGTGATCGTTGACGCCGGTGCTGGCATTGAGAGCATGGTCCGATGTACCGCCGCGAGTTCGTGTCGGCCCATTGTGGTCACTGTTCCTGAACCGGCGGCGCTTGCCGACGCCTATGCGGTCATCAAGATCCTCAATCTCCAAGTGCCCGGTGTAGGTGTGTCCGTTCTTGTCAATCGTGTCACGGGCGACGCACAGGGACAGGTGGCATTCGATCGATTGAATACCGCGAGTGAGCGTTTTCTTCAAACGCCATTGACGTACGTAGGTGCCTTGGCTGAGGACGCAAAACTGCAGTCGGCAGTTCGCAAGGCACTCCCGTTTTGGAACGAACCGGATGGAGCCATGAGTGGCGTCCATCCACTCGTCGCGCAGATGCGATCGATGTTCGAGTTGGAACCTGCATTGAGTTCAGCAGGAGCATGACCGTAATGAAGACCCCAGAGCGCCTTTGGATGCCAATCCGTGAGAAGGATGCTTGTACAGTTCGACCCGGCGACAACGGGTTGGCCAACTGGCTCGATTGCGAGCCGTCAGGAGTTTGATCATGCGAAAGTTGGAAGTATCGCTTTGGGAACGATACCGTGAGCATGGTGACCTCGAGGCTAGGCGACAGCTCTTGGATCAACACCTTGGTCTCGTACATCACATCGCACGGCAAATCGCCGAGCGAGTTCCGGACGGTGTTGAACTCGACGACTTGGTGAGTGCTGGAGCGCTTGGTTTAGTGCTCGCCTGTGAAAGCTTCGAACCCGCGAGAGGCCTCGCGTTCAGTACGTACGCGACGCCGCGTATACGGGGGTCAATCCTCGACGATTTGCGCAGCCGAGATTGGGTTCCTCGATCGGTGCGATCAAAGAGCCGTCAGATCGCCGGTGCCGTCGCGGAGTTGGAAACGGCCATGGGTCGTACTCCGGAGCCGACGGAAATTGCAACCGTTCTGGGCATCGATGTCAAAACGTTTTGGAAATGGCAAGAGGATACCGAGAACGCGGTGTTGCTCCCGTTAGACGGGCCCATCGGAATGCGGGACCAGGAGTCTGCCACGCTTGAAGAGACTCTTCCTGACGCAGGGGCACGCAAGGCGGACCTTGATGTCACAAAGAATGAAGAGGTCTATGCGCTTCGTGAAGCTATCGGCAATCTGCCGACCAAAGAGCGCATGGTTCTCTCGCTGTACTACTACGAGGAACTCAATCTCCGACAAATTGCGGAAGTTCTACATCTGACGGAATCAAGAATTTCGCAGATACGGACTCAGGCCATGAAGCGATTGAAATCCATCCTCACAGAACCGGCAGAGGTGTCGGTCTGATGACCGGACCAATCTTCCGGTTTACGGTGCGAGTTTGGAAAGACTTACCGGAACCCCGGTTGATGGCGTTACAGCGCTTGGTCGGTAAGCCATTTGATCACAACGATTTACGCACAATGAGATTGTTTTGAAAACTGGGCATACGGCTTGCTTTTTCAGCGGTCGGCATCCAGGCGCCCAATTGGGGCGGTCATTCAGGAGGTACTAGTGTCGCTATTCGGAATGTTCATGGCAGCAAGAACCCTGACGGCGTTGAGCCGGCGCGGAAGCGTCACACAGAACAACCTGGCGAACCAATCCACGCAGGGCTTCAAGTTCGACCGGATCATTGCGGCGTTTGACCCCGCGTCCGGTGCACCGACGTTGAGCAGAGCCACCGACATGGGGCAGGGAGCACTCCTCCGTACCGACAACCCGTTCGATATGGCGTTACAGGGACCGGGGTTTTTCGTGATAGAAACACCCAATGGAGAACGGCTCACAAGGAACGGCGGGTTCCAAGTGTTGAATGGAAAGTTGGTAGACGATGCGCAACGCCCGGTCCTTGGTGAAAACGGATCGATATCGATCGATGGCACCGACGTGGTGTTGCACGCGGACGGTACGATCATGGTCGATGGAAAGTATGTCGATCGGATTCGCATCGTGAGCGCACCAAACAACGCGGATCTTGTGAAGGAAGGCATCGGCCTTTTTCAGATCAATGGTCCGCTCGGTTCGGTGTCGGTGGCGGAGACACAGCTGGTGCAGGGCCACGTTGAAGAAAGTAACATGAACGCCATGGCCGGAATCGGCGACATGATCGACATCCAAAGGAACTTTGCACTCACAATGGGTGCCTTGCGAACGATGGACTCGATGCTCGAAACGGTCACGAATCAAGTCGGCCGACCGTAACACGCCAATCGTTATGAGTGGAAAGGCATCACTATGAATCCAGGTCTCAAGGCGTCGGCGAGCGGCATGCGAGCACAACAGCTCCGCATCGACGCCATAGCCAATAATCTGGCGAATGTGAACACGACAGGATTCAAACGGAGTCGTGTCACATTTCAAGACTTACTGTACGAAACGTTGCAGGGCCCACGTCTCGTAAACTTCCAGAATGTTGAGGCGATGGGGCCTGTCCAACTAGGCCGTGGGGTCCGCGTCGTGGGTAACGCACGTGTCCATTCTCAAGGGGCGTTAGAACCGACGCAAAGGATGACCGACATCGCGATCTCGGGACAGGGCTTCTTCATGGTACAGATGCCCGATGACACGGTCGCCTACACGCGGGACGGGACCTTCACGATTGCCGATACCGGTGCACTGGTGACGCAGCAGGGATACGCAGTGCTCGGGTTGAACCAGAGCCCCATCATAGTGCCGAGTGGTTTGGTTGGCGACTTCTCAATTGCATCGACCGGTCAGGTCTCCGTCGGACAAAACGGTGAAACGATTCCCGTGGGCGAGATCGGACTGACCCGGTTTATGAATCCCAGCGGGTTGGAGAGTCTTGGTGGCAATTTGTACGGTCGAACCGATGCCGCCGGTGACGGGATCGTCGGTGCACCGCTGGAATCGGGGTTCGGAGAACTCGTTCAGGGATTTCTGGAGACGAGCAACGTAGAAATCGTGCAGGAAATGGTTGATATGATCGCCGCGCAACGCGCCTACGAAGTGAACTCGAAAGCCATTCAAACGGCCGAGGAGATGATTCAAAATGCCATCAACGGTCTCAACAGGTAAACCGATTCTGCTCGGCGACCTCATCCGGCAGGATGATCTTTCGGTCGAGTTCGGTGATGATCACGAATCCATCATTCCCGCGCGTTTGGAGGCGAGGGTAGCGCTTGCCGTTGCGCAGCTGTGGAATGTGCCCGTGGAGGATGTGTCACTGAAGTGGGGCACGATACCGGATCGTGACAGCTTGGGTGACGACACCGAGTTTCGTTTGATTGGCCGTGGGCTCGATAGTTGGTTTGCCGTCGTGTTCGAATGCGACGACAAACCCGCGTTCGCGACGCGTATGCGTTCAGGATTGTATCGGGACATCGCCGTTGCACAACGAGAACTACACGCGGGTGACATCATCCAAATCGAGGACGTCAAACTGACCTCGGAAGTACGCTGGGGTCCGCCACGACGAATGGAGCCGTTGGTGGCTGGCCCAGGATGGCGAGTCCAGGGAAGTATCCAAACCGGAGAGCTTATTGTAGAACCGCTCGCGACGCCGATCCCCGTTGTCGAAAAGGGTGATCGTGTGCGCCTAACGTGGCACCGTGGTATGGTCACAGTATCGATTGAAGGTTTCGCGTTGCATCCTGCCGCGGTCGGTCAGCGAGTGCATGTGCAGTTAAAGGGACGCCGTGGCGAGAGCAGCGGTATTGTGATGGGGCCCGGACAGGCGCATCTCGATTCCTAACATCGCGAAGTGTCTCCATTTTGTGGTCGCCGTGTTCTGCATGACACCATTCGTCCAAACCTCCGTCAGGGCGCAGACGTCCAGTGTGGCGGTACAAGTCAGCGGTAAGCTGGCAACACGCGTGACGGCTGTCATGGCGGAGCGCTGGCAAGTTGAACCGTCCCGCGTCGTGCTTCAGTGGGGCCATGTTCGCAACGGAACGCTGTTGGACGTGGACACACCGTTCGACATACGTGGCCGTGTGGCGGGGACCAACTTCACCGTGGTGTTTTTCCCGAACGACACGCAACCTCTTGCCGTTGGTTTGCGTGCGGGTTTACGCAAAACCGTTCCACTCACGACACGACCACTCCCCACCGGGTATATCATCGCCGAGGCAGATGTTACGTGGGGCGACTGGACTTTCTGGGGGGACGATGTACACGAACGTCCGGGTGACGGGCTCCCGATTGGTTGGCGGGTCCGGTCTAGTATCGCAGCGGGTCGTCCGGTCCGATCTCCCTTTGCTTCCGCGCCGCCGCTTGTCGGGGCCGGAGCAGATGTTGAAGTGATTTGGGAAAAACGTTCAATCGCAATTCTTCTCGTCGGTGTAGCGATGCACGCTGCATCGGTTGGCCAACATGTCAGAGTGCGTCTGAACCAAGGCCGTGGCAACGTCAGGGGCTTGGTGAAGCCCAACGGTCAAATAGAACTGTCGAGGAACTAATGAGGTTTAAGATGAAATACGTCGTTGTTATCTGCGCCGGTTTGTTGGCGGTTTCCGCCTGGGCCGAACCGGTTGAAGGTCAGGGGCTGTCTCGTCGGTCTCGTGCATCGTGGCTCACTGACAAACGGATTGTGCCGGTTGGTTCCATCGTAACGGTCGTCGTGGATGAACGGACAACCGCACGCGAACGGACCAGCCGTGTGGCGAGTGCGAACCGTCGCAACTCGATGGGTCTTACTATCGCGAGTCCCGATGTGACGCTGCCGATCTCCTCCGCGCAGTTTGGCGCGAGTAGTGATGCGCAGAGTCGTAACACCGGCGAAGCGAATCGCAGAGGAGACCTCAGCTCCATCTTCACCGTCAGCGTGGTTGGTGTGGAGCCAACGGGCAATTTGAGGATCGAGGGTACGCGAACCATCGAAATTGACGGCCGAGCGCAAGAGTGGGAGCTGTCAGGGATCATCCGTCCCACCGATCTGTCGGCGGACAATATTGTGCCATCGAGCCGTATCGCAAACGCGGAGATCCACTACAAGGGCCAGGACATCGGACCGAGCAAGGGGATCATTTCGAAAATTCTCGGGATCTTCTGGCCATGAGGGACACGGCGCGTTGGGTGATGGCCGTCGTGTTGGCCGCGGTCTGGTGTCTTGTCCCGTTTCAGGCGTCTTGTCAGGCGACGGTTGGCGCGGTCACGACGACCGAGGGTGACATACCGGTTCGTGTCATGGGTTTTGGGCTTGTCATTGGTTTGGATGGGACTGGCGATCGCAGTATCACCGGATCCGGGCGAGCAGCTGGAACAAGTGTACGTGCGGTCGCAAATCTGCTGCAGCGATTTGGCTTGGCGGTACCCACAGATGCGATGCGTGTTCGCAACGTCGCCGCGGTCATCGTGCAAGCAGACATCAGCCCCTATCTGCGCGCTGGCCAACGTTTCGACTTACATGTGTCTTCTTTGCACGATGCTGCTTCCATACGGGGTGGGCAGTTGTTGATGATGCCGTTGCTCATGGATTTTTCTGATACGCTTTTGGTTGCAACGGGATCTGGGGGGGTCGTGGTACAGCAAGATCCCGCCGGTAGGTTGCGGGGTCGTGGAGGGGCCTCAGGTAGAATACCACGTGGTGGTCTCGTGGAATTGGACCTACCACGCCCGCAGTTATCGGCAACTCCGTCGCTCAGTCTTAATGATCCCGACGTCACGATGGCGGCACGCATTGCCGATGCTATCAACACTGCGTTGGGTGATGGCGTTGCCCAGATATTGGATCCCGGCACCATACAGTTAAACCCACCCGGAGGAGCAACCGATAATCTGATTGGGTTCCTCGCGGAAGTTGACACGCTAACTGTGGAATCTTACAGCGCCCCGCGAATCATCATAGATAGGCGCGACGGTACCGTAGCCACAGTTGGGAGCATCATGTTGGGCCAGACGACGACCGTCTCACACAACGGAATCACGCTGACGATCGGCAACGCCGATCCGAACGCGGCGCAAGTGGCCGGTTTGGTATCGGTTCCCATCGGGATGTCGATACAGGACATAGCCGAAGGGTTACATGTGGCAGGGGCCTCGCCGCAAGAGATGGCTAGGATTTTCGAGTTGTTACGCAAGGGCGTGCTACCGTACCCGAAGGCGGGTTCATGGAGTCGTCGTCAGCCCAGGCCACCTTTCAGTCTATGTTCGATGAAAAAATGGCCGAGACATTGGCGCAGCGGACCGATGGAGGAATTGGTGACATGCTGTACGAACAGCTTCGTCGACGAATTCATAACATGACTCTCACACCGGGCGACATCACACCGTCGTAACAATATGACTGACTCTCATACACGATCACCGATTGACAAGACCCCAGGACGCATTGCGCAACTTGTGCGTGCCCTGAACGCCGAAACCGGGATTCTCCTCGAGTTGCGTGAAACCCTGGTCAAGCAACGAGAAGCAGTGGCGATCAGTAACCAGGAGTCGGTCGAGAACAGCATCCACGCCATGGGGCGGATTATTCTGACCCTCGAGGAAACACGTCGTCAGCGGCGCTCCTTGCTCGGGCTGGTTTGTAACGGAGAAGATGTGTCGCTGAATGACATCGAAGAATATGTTTCGGTGGTTCCAGAAGACTTTATCGAAGCGAGGGCTGCAGTTCGAGAACAGTCCGTCGCAACGGCGAACGATCTCGCGATTAATCAGCATGTATTGGACCGTGTATTGCAAGCCGGCGATACGTTTCTCCAACGTTTGTTCTCGAGTGCTCTAGAAGCTTCGCCGTCATATGCCTCGTCTGTCGAAGACGAGGGCACGACGGCGGCGATGCTAGTTAACCGGACCGTGTAGTATGGCGTTGATGAATTTGCTCAGCATTGCCAGAACGGCTCTTGCCACCCAGCAAAAAGCCATTGAGGTCGCGGGCAATAACATTGCGAATGCAAACACCGAAGGGTATACGCTCAGACCCCACAGCGTACCTCCTTGGGCATGCTGGGTCGCGGCGTTAAAATCGAAACCGTGGTGCGAGAGCGAAACATCTTTCTAGACCTGCGATTTCGCGAAGAGTCGGCCTTGGGAGGTCGGAGTGCGACCCTTGCTGATCAATTGGGTTACCTCGAGGCCGTCGTTGGCGAGCCGGGCGCGCAGGCATTGGCAACCCAACTCGATGCGTTTTGGTCGGCATGGGGGGATCTGGCAAACGATCCCTCTGGCGGCGCCACACGGACACTTGTGCAATTGTCGGCACGCCAAGTCGTACAAACATTTAACTCACTAGACCGGCGGATCAACGAAGCCGTGAGTGTCGCCCAGGACCAAGTTGACGATGCCATCAGCACGGTCAATACGTTGGCGAGTGAGATTGCCCAATTGAATTTGGAAATCGGTGAGGCCGAAATCAACGGCCGGACCGCCAACGATCTGCGGGATCGGCGAGATTCGGCAATCGACCGAATATCCGTCTTTCTGCCAGTGCGAGTGCTCGCAAGTACTAACGGAAGCGAGACGATACTGATCGACGATGTCCTGTTGGTTGATCGCGGAACGGCGATGACGTTGACGACACGCACTGATGAAAGAGGAAACTTAGCGCTTGGTTCTGCGGCGGGGCTCAATGCGTTCCGTCCCGACGCGGGCCGCATTTCCGGGTTACTGAGTGTCGTCAATGATGAGGCCCCGGATTTGCGAGTTGAGCTTGACGCTATCGCGGCCGCATTGACCACTGAGGTCAACAATATTCATCGCACGGGAGTAACCACCAACGGCGCGTCGGGAATAAATTTTTTCGACCCCAACGGGCTGGCGGCGAACACGATCAAGCTAAGTGCCGAAATCGAATTTTCAACTGACTCGATTGCCGCGGGAACCACTGGCGCAGTGGGAGATGGATCTGTGGCCTTGGCCATGGAGGCGTTGCGTTTGGTGGGTGTGAATTCACTCGGCGGGCTTTCCATTCACGAGCGATACACCGAAACGGTAACTGGGCTCGGCGCCGCCGTGAGAGACGCGGTCGCTATGGGGCGTGCGCAAGAAACACTTGTCGCGAATGTGGAAGCGCAGCGCATGGCCGAGCATGGCGTGTCGGTCGATGAAGAAATGGTGGGACTGATTACGCATCAACAGGCGTATGCAGCCGCTGCTCGTATGGTTTCTGTGGCCGACGAAATGGTTCGCGAGCTTTTAGGGATGATTTGAGGTGATTTGTGCTTGTTCTCAATAGGCGGCGTGGTGAAGCAATACTGCTAGACGGCGGCATACGCATCGTCGTGTTAGACAGTGACCGTCGAGGTGCCCGTATTGGGATCGAGGCGCCCAAAGAAACGAAGATTCAGCGAGAAGAATTAGTCTCCGAGGTTGCGGCGGAGAACCGACGAGCTGGTGCGCGGGTAGACCGCCGGCGATGGGCCGCGGCGTTACCGCTAAAGAAACCCGAGCACGACTAGGCCGACAACCTACTCCACTTTGGAATCCATAGTTCGCAACGGATTCCCGTCTCGTGGCACGCGTTCAACCGTATTCGGCCGTTGTAACATGCAAGCAGTGCGCGCGCGGCTGTGAGCCCGATGCCAACATGTTCTGAAGATTTAGTCGTATGGTACGGCTCGAACGCATCCTCACACTCCTCTTGAGCCATGCCAGAACCGTTGTCTTCAATGGCGATGACCACACCCTGATCGTTGTCGCGGCAGTTAGCGGTTATCGAGATGGATCCTCGACAATCAGCGCCTATCGACTCTTTTGCGTTGTTCAGGACCAAGGTCAGTACCGTACCGATGTCTCGCTCGTCGGCGGCAACCGCCGGGATATCTGGTGGGAGCTGTAGTTTGATTGGCCCGTTAATCTGGAACCGGCTTACTTGCTGACAGCGCTTAGCCCACTGGATGACGTCTTGAAGGAGGACGGGGCCTTCGGAGTGCGATCTTTCTCCGATCACTTCGCCGAGTAGATCGATGGAAACGGCTGATTGATCTGATCCTCGTAGGATGACATCCAATAGTGTTTTTCCGTTGCCTTGTCCATCATCGTCTATCAAAGCCTGCGCGGCGATCATCATGGATTGCATTGGATTGCGCAGTTCGTGTACGAGGCCCCGGATGATATCTGCATATGCTGCGCGTTCGGCGACAGCCCTCAGCATCGTCAATTGTTTGGGATCGGTGGTGTTGAATGGCCACTCGATTGAGGTGTCCTTGATGTGGTGTGTTGTTGTCACGAGAACTCACAACTTGGTATGCGGAATGGTAACACCGGTATAGGGCGGTGGGTCAAGGTCGATTGTCACAAACGAGGACATTGGCCGAATGTGGGGTGGGTTGTGGCTTTTCCTAGGGTTCGACGCAAGCACCGTAGATGATGGGGTCACTGGTGTGGCGTCGCAGGATGAGTTCCAAGGTGGTGTCAGTCAGCTGGGCACCGCGGCTCAAGAGCTTTACACCAGAACTCGTGCTCAAATCCTCTGCGAGTATCATGCCCGCGGCTAATTCTTTGAGTGGAATACGTCGCTTGGACGGATGCCATTCGGGTCCTCGTGATGCTGCAACTGCTGCTTGCAGTTGTGTTACGACCAACGAATCATAACGTGTACCCACGAACCGTTTCAGGTCTTCGAGGATGTGGTCCAGCGTGAGTCTGGCGCCGCTCTCTTTTTTCCGCTCCCAGGCGGTATCGAAATCAATCAACACTCGAAGTATTCGTGAGCGCAGTGGAATCTGGCCTTGCAGTAAATGTTCGGGGTGACCCGTGCCGTCCCAATGTTCACCAATCGCGCCCACGATGCTCCCGGCACCCCTGAACTGTATGACCTGCTCCAGGATTGCGCGTGATGCGACGAGGTGGTGCCACTCAGGCGCATCACCGGGAATTTCAACCAGCTTCCCGATTTCATTGAGCCGGGCGCCAATCTCGAGTTCTCGCATGAACTTCTCAGGAATCTTCATGCGCTTGGCGATCACCGTGGACCTTTGTGCTAAACGGTCCCCGCGTGTGGATGAGCCGGGGATCTTGAGGTCCAGGAGTCGGATGAACACGGACAACAAGTTGTCGAAACTTTCTGATAACTCGCGGTGCGCCGCGTGCAACTGTTCTTTGTCGTCTCGCAGTTCGTCGTGCAGCGCCTTGATTCGAAGAGTCGCTCGTACTTTGGCCAACAGCTCGGGCGCCTCCACCGGTTTTGTGAGGTAGTCATCAACCCCCAGGTTCAGGCCGGATACCTTGAGCGCGGTATCGGTAAAACCAGTGAGCACAACGAACATGCAACCGGATAATACTGGGTCGATTTTCACGGCCTTGCACAACTCGAAGCCGTTCACCGTTGGCATGGAGTAGTCGCTGATGATGAGGTCGGGCACTATTGACCGCGCCTTCTTGAGTGCGTCGGCACCATCCGTGGCTGTCTCAACGTCGAACCCGCCTTGACGATCCAGAATACGATGCAATGTGTTCAGAACTTCCGGTTCGTCTTCTGCGATTAAAATCTTGGCACGGCTCATCGGGGCTCTTCCGGTGGTGGTTGCCGAGTCGTTCGCGGGTTAGATGTGTCCGGCGATTGGTTGAGTCTGAGGAACCGCAGTTGTTCTAGAGCTGCGCCGGTGGTTGAATCACTGACGGAACTGTCGGATAAGTCCTGCAGGACCTCCAAGCCGAATTCGACCGTGATGGTGACTCGGCGATTTTCTGGGGATAACGGATCATTCGTTACTCGAAGTTCCCTATCAGCGAGGCCACGCACCTCGTTAATCTGGTCGTCTCGCAATCCGCCCGCGGCGAGGAGGCGTCGTGCCGCGTTTGCACGTTCAGTACTCAATTCCCAGTTGCTATAGCGGCTACCCGACACAAACCGCTGTGCATCGGTATGGCCCTCGATGACGACATGATTGGGTATCTGACTCAGTTCGCGACCGATCATCATCAAGAGCGCCCGTCCTTCCGGAGCTGGGGCCGTGCCACCCTTTTCGAAGAATACTCCGGCGGAGTCTTCGAGGAGATGGATTTTCAGGCCGGCTTCCGTCATCTCTAATTCAATCTTTCCGTCCAAGTCTTGGAGTTCCGGGATCTGGAGGATCTCTTGAGCGAGTTTTTCTGCGACGCGTCCAAGACGGTCGACGCGTGGATCGATGATGTCTTCAACGTTGAGTGGCACTGTCAAGGGAGGTCGCGCAGCACCCGCACCCGGGATAATTGAACTACCGAATTCATCGGCACGTCCCAGTGGGTCCTGAAAGTGTCCGGCGATTGCCGATTTTACGTCAGTACTTTGACCGACGATCCACAGGACCAGGAACATTGCCATCATCGCCGTCATGAAGTCTGCAAAGGCCACCTTCCAGGCACCACCGTGGTGTCCATGGCCGGCAACCTTCTTGACCACAACGATGATTGGTTGTTCCCTCAGTTCGTCTTTAGCCACGGTTCAGTCTACTTGGTTCCCTTGCAAGCTTCTTCCATATCGGAGAAGGTCGGCCGCATCTCGGCTGGAATGGCGCGGCGAGCGAATTCAACCACGACGATGGGGGCGAATCCCTTTGCGAACGCGGTGACCGCCGAACGGTAGAACATGTAGAATTGGGATTCCGAATAGTTGCGCGATTCAATGTTTGAGGCGATCGGCGCAACGAAACCGTAGGACAACAAGATCCCCAAGAACGTCCCGACCAACGCTGAAGCGACGTGTGCTCCAATCTCTTCGACGGGACCGGCAATGCTTTGCATCGTGATGACGATGCCCAAGACGGCCGCGACGATACCGATGCCCGGCAGCGCGTCGCCGACCTTGTTGAGTGCAGCGACCGGTGCCGCGTCTTCGTGGTGATGGACATCGATCTCTGCATCCATCAGCATGTCAAGATCATGGGGAGGTACGCTGCCCACGAGCACCAGACGCAATGAGTCGCACAAGAAGATCGTGGGATGATGCAGGTGGAGCAGTTTTTCGTACTTCTTGAAAAGGTCGCTCCCCTCGGGGTTTTCGATGTGGCCTTCGATCGCGACCAACCCGTCACGACGTGCGATTTGAAACAGTTCATAGAGAAGCTTTAAGCCATCGAGGTACATCGTCTCGTTGAATGGATTTTTGCCCGTGAACACGCCCAGGGTCTTCTTGATCGTCTTTGCGATGACTTTGCCGGGTGTTGCGATGAGAACGGTTCCGACTGATGTCCCGCCAATAACGATGTATTCAGATATCACGACCAGAACTGGTAGTGGGCCGCCGGCCATGGCGAATCCACCCAGAACTGAAGCCAAAACTATGATTATGCCGACTATGGCAACCAAACCAGTGCCCCTTTCTCAAAACATCCCTGTGCGTTCCCGGATTATCGGAAATGCCAGAGACGACCTTGAAGACTCAGGGGCGATACCGGCTCTATTTTGGAGGTGCGGCTGCCGATACTTCGCTCGATCGAGCGTTGCGTAAATCACCGTGGCCTTTTGCGCAGCTTCTTGGTAAACCTGTGCCGTTCCGGGTTCCAAACCATCTAAAACTCGTGACGCCTGTTCGAAGGCGCCGGCGGCAAAATCAACGTAGGCTCGAAGCATACCGCGACCGCCGTGGCTTTCCACGCGTTCCGGAAAACATCCGGCCCACCACAAGGCGAGTGCGGCACAATATGCTGCCCGTTCGGCTCGTACTATTGTCCCACGGGGGAGTGACGCGATTGATGCGGCCCAACTTGCGATGGCAGGATCTCCGAGTCCAAACCGGCGCGCGGATCGGCTTGACACAAACGAGACTGGGATTGTCGCCGTGAAATCCGCGATCGTAATATCTTCCACACCTTGGTCCCGCAGGAGCGCTCGAATGGGCACGTACCACAGGAGTGGTAAGGGAAGTGCGCCGGGAACACCTGCGTGGCCTCGCAC
The DNA here is from genome assembly GCA_036679565.1 of Gemmatimonadota bacterium. Lineage (GTDB taxonomy): Bacteria > Gemmatimonadota > Gemmatimonadetes > Gemmatimonadales > GWC2-71-9 > JAZDDC01. The sequence continues at coordinate 359 of JAZDDC010000517.1, read as the reverse complement.
GGCCTTGAGCGAGATAGGTAAGTCGAGTAGTGCATCGATCTGACCTGCTTCGAGCCTCTTTGCGGCATCTTTCGCCGACTGTGGATCTGAGACGGCGATCTCCGCGACAAGACGCGCGAGGTCATCTCGCCTAAGCATTTGATGAATGATCGGAACAATCATTTGGCACTCCTATGTTCCGGTGGCTGCTCTATAGTTTTTCCGCATCACGCCACTCCTGTCTTGAGTATCGGAAGCAGGTTTGATACCATCATCACCATTCATATGCAGAGTCGTATCGCAGTGTTCCACCAATCGCATCTTGGAAACCATGACAAAGAGGTCGAAGTGCGCCAACTGATGCATCGGATGCTGTCTAT
>JAZDDC010000516.1:0-3242 GCA_036679565.1 Gemmatimonadota bacterium | reverse complement strand
ATGGCGACTAGGAAGTTTGTACCTGCGTCACCCTGCGGACCGGACACCACCTCGAACAACTTCTCGAATTATAGAGCGCCGTCCAATCTCTCGAATTTCAAGCCGGGCTTGCTATCTGGGCCTTGGTCTCCATATATTCCTGTTACCGATATATCACTCTCCGATAGATCGGCGTCCGATCAACCAACCGGAGACACGCGATGTCAAACAAGCAAAACCCACCCGTTCACCGCCCTACACCCGTTGAGCTTCAGATCCTCCTGTGCCTCGGTGAGAACTCCCGACACGGTTACGGCATCAAACAGGAAATCGAACAAAGAACTGACGGCGATATGCGGGTCGGACCGGGAACACTGTATGAAGCCATCCAAAGACTCGAAGCAACTGGCTGTATCCAGGAGGCTCCGACACCGCCTGGCGAGCACGCCGGACGCCGGCGCAAGCGCTTTTATGATCTCACATCAGAGGGCCGTCAGGCGATGGTGCTGGAACTATCTCGTCTCGAACGCATCGTCCAGTTCGCGCGTGATCGAAAGCTGTTGACTGACTCACAATGACGGTTGCCGAGCGTTTCCTCCGGATTGGAATCCGCGTGTACCCGCGCGCTTTTCGCGAACGATATGAGGAAGAACTCATAGAGTTCATCGCCCACGAACGTATTCTGCCGCAAAACAAGGGTTTGGGTCGCGCCATTCGGTTCTGGATACGCACTATCGCAGATGTCATGAGGGTTGCCCTGCGAATGCGTCGCACTCGGCATCGGCGCCAACAGCGCGATCTACAGTGTCGTGCGGGGTATCGTACTGCAGCCCTTGCCGTACGAAGAGCCCGAATCATTGGTCATGGTATGGGAGCACAACGTCGTGCGAGACCAACCCACAAACGTCGTGGCGCCGGCGAACTTCATCACATGGTCAGAGAAAGCAGCCAGTTTCACCTCACTTGCAGCAATTGCCGAGACGTCGGTGACACTCACGGGAAATGGGGAACCGGAACGGATTGGCGTCGTGTACAGTTCGGCGAGTTTCTTCCCCATGACCGGCACGACGGCATCCTTGGGACGTGTGTTTGACGCATCAGATGACGAGCCGAGCGTGGGTACGACCATGGTTCTCACCGACGAGTTCTGGCAACGACGATTCAATCGTGATCCCACGGTACTCGGCGAAACTGTCTCCATCAACGGACGGCCGGTTGAAATTATCGGTGTGCTTCCGCCGGGGTTCAGCTTTCCCCTGCCCTACTCGTTCAATGCCACAGGGAGACAAGACGCCTGGATGCCACAACAGTTTGCGGCATCTGCACGAACATGGCGAGGCAGATACCTCCAAATTCTCGGCAGACTGCAACCAGACATCACACTCGATCAGGCTCGAGGTGAACTGAGCGCGATGGGATTGCAACTCGAGCAAGATTTTCCTGACGCGCAGCGCGGTTGGACCACCAACATCGTTGGTCTTCACCAACAAACCGTTGGTGACGTAAAAACCCCGTTGTTGATATTGTTGGGAGCCGTCAGTTTTGTCTTACTCATTGCGTGTGCCAACGTTGGAAACTTGTTGCTGTCACGCGCAACGGGACGGGAACAGGAAATCGCCTTGCGGTCTGCGTTGGGCGCCAGTCGGCACAGGGTGCTTCAACAGGTTTTGACGGAGAGCCTGGTGCTCGCGGTGGCCGGTGGTGCGGCAGGTTTGTTGGTGACCTGGCTTTCCGTCAAAGGGCTCGTCGCTCTAGGCCCCACCAATTTGCCGAGGATCGACGCAATTGACGTTGGCACTCCGGTAGTTCTGTTCACGTTTCTGACAGCTATTGTTGCCGGTGGATTGTTTGGTGCCATTCCCGCGTGGAAGGTATCGAGGATGGCCCTTCGCCGAGTTATCGCGTCCACAGGTAGTCGCGCCGGCAGTGGTCCGACCCACACCCGGACTCGACACGCATTGGTCATAACGGAGTTCGCGCTGTCATTGGTTTTACTAACGGGTGCGGGGTTACTCATCAAAAGTTTCACGAAACTCCAAGAGGCCGGTGTGGGATTCGACACGGCCAATCTCCTCACGGCACAGATCCAATTACCAAACTCGAGTTATCCGACCCGAAATGAGCGGGTACGGTGGTTCGATCAACTCGTAGAGCAAGCGAGCGCGTTCCCGGGAGTTGCGCAGGCAAGCGCGATTACCTGGCTCCCGTTGGCGGGAGGAGGAAGTGCGACGTCCTTCTGGGTCAACGACCGCCCAATCCCCGAGGCTGGCGAACTGCCAGTCGCGGATATTCGGTGGATTCATCCCAACTACCACACGACCATGGGCATTCCCCTTGTTGCGGGGCGGTTGTTTGACAATGGGGACACACCTGACGGTCCATTGCGCGTGGTCGTGAGCAAGTTTCTCACCGACGAATTTTGGCCCGACGAAGAGCCAATTGGAAAAATGATCTCGATGCCGTGGGGCGACACGTTGATTGCAGAAATCATTGGCGTCGTTGGTGACATACGCCACGAAGGGGCCGCACAACTGCCGCGGTCCATGTTGTACTGGAATCATCGCCAGTTCCAAACAAACAGCAATATGACGATCGTGCTGCGAACCGCTATCGATCCAATCGCCCTCGTCGGCACACTCCGCAACGCAGTGCTCGCTACTGACGGGAACTTACCTGTCTACAATATACGGACCATGGATTCTTATCTTGGAGAATCGCTCGCGCAGGCCCGTTTTTCCATGATTGCACTTGGTCTGTTCGCGGCGATGGCCATGGCGCTGGCCTGCATTGGCATCTTCGGTGTCATGTCGTATTCGGTAAGCCAACGCACGAAGGAAATTGGTATTCGCATGGCTCTCGGGGCGCAGCGGAGTGCGGTAACTCAACAGATCGTGAAGCAGGGTGCAATATTGATTGGCAGCGCGATCTTTCTCGGCATGGTTGGTAGCCTGGCCCTTTCTCGATTCCTGTCGGGAATGGTCTTCGAGGTCACCCCTTCCGACCCGGCCACATTTGTCGTGGTCAGCACCGGGCTCGCCGCCGTCGCATTAGCCGCGTGCTACATACCGGCACATCGAGCAAGCCAGGTGGATCCCGTGATCGCGTTGAAGGCCGAGTAGTCAGCCACGTGGGTGAAACTGCCTATGAACTTGTCGCAGGTAATCTCGGTCCACGTGTGTATAGATTTGCGTTGTTGATACGTCTGCATGCCCCAACATCTCCTGCAGCGCTCGTAGGTCAGCGCCCCTCTCCAAAAGATGGGT
>JAZDDC010000515.1:0-3286 GCA_036679565.1 Gemmatimonadota bacterium | reverse complement strand
GAGCCTGAGCGTCCACGGAAACGTTGAGGCCTACGGTCATCGATAGCAAGAAAAGCGGAATTGATCGCATGGATCCGTCATCTGGTTCGAAGGTAGAAGATTCCTGTGAGGGGCGATGATAGCCCATAGCCGCCGCTGCCGAAAGAATCGTTAACCAACGAAGAGGGAGTCAATCATGTGTGCCTTACGCCGCGCCGGGATCAAGTGGTTATCCCGGGGGGAGGGGGGGGTCCCAATGAATACGAAACCGGATTCGCTTACATTTCGAACTCGCGTTTGACCGTTTCAGATCGCTCCTCGGCTCCCAGCTCGGCGTAGGCCGCGGCGGCCCGGCGAATCGCGTCACGCGCTTCATCAACTTCACCGAGTTCTCGCAACACTTGCGCAAAGTCACGGTTGGATTGGGCAATCAGCCACGTACTCTTTACTCGATCAGCAAGAGCAACAGCTTGACGCACGAAATCCAGCGACCGTTGCCGGTCGCCTTCGAGGCCTGCGACTACCGATAACGCGCGAAGTGCCTCGACTTCGGTAAGGCGATCCTCTTGCTCGCGTGACAGTTCGAGAGCCCGCGTGACCTCCGCTTTCCCAAGCCGTAAGTCGCGCAACATGATATTTGTCTCTCCACGGCCGCCAAGCGCCCATCCGACACAACGCCGGTCACCCAACCGTTGTGCAGTGTCGAGAGCGCGATCCGTTGCGGCGAGCGCTTCGCGCAACAGGTTTTCCTCCCGCAACACGACACCGATATTGTGCCATGCCCGAGCAATTTCCGGCACGAAATCGACCTGCTCGAACCCGCGCGCAGCCTGACGGTACCAGGTCATTGCGTGCGAGTTTTGTTTCAGATAGTAGCAGACGCTGCCCAAGTTGTTCGTACACCGCGCAATCATCAGCAAATCGTGACGTTGCTGCGCCAGAAAGAGTGCACGCTCATATCCACGCCGCGTCTCCGACAAGGCGCCCAACACGAAACTCCCTGCCGCCGCAACATTTTGCGCCCGCATTTCACCATCTGTGTCCGCGCATTCTTGGTATCCGGCAAGCGATACCGTCGCATGCCGCTGGCTTTCCTGAAAATCCCCTAAACGCCATGTGGCCATCGCAGTCAACAGCTGCCACTCTGGTGAACGATGTTCAGCCGCAACAGCGTCCAATGCCGTCTTAGCCATCCGGAATTTTCCATCGCGAATGGCGTGACGAGCTTTTCGCAACGGGTCGATAGACACTCGAGGTTAACCCTTAACCTTTACCGCCGGAGCCGTCTTCTTCGAATGCCTCGAACGACTGCTTGATATTCTCTTTGACTAGGCCTTCGTTGGCACCACCTTTATTCCCCGTCGCCGGGTCGACTAACGCGCCACCGTTGTCGCGGAACCATCGATCGATGTCGACGAACACTGTTATCGCTGCTGCCGCGCGCGTCGAGTCTACCACAAGGGGAGGATTGAGCTGAAGTTCTTGCTCGACGTTAAGATCGGTCTCGTACAAAAAATTGGTGCCGTTGAACATGCCCTGCACCCGAATACTTTTGCCCCTGTATTCTGGATGCTGCTGAGCGAACGCAAGATCTTCGGGATTACTATCGCCCACTTTGTGGATGTCGAATTCGATCTCCGAGTAAACGCCATCGGGAATGTCCAATGCGAATTGGACTTCCGGCTCACCGTTGAGGGGCAGCATCACCAAAATCGGGCCAGATTCGAACTTCTCACAGGCATCAACGTCTTTATCACAATCATCAGCGCCGAGACGCTTGAGTTCGACCTCCCGCAAAACAATCCCGACGCTCGAAACGAATATGGTATCTACACCACTCGTCAGAGTGTCATCAAAAAAGACTCGCGCACTCGCAGCCGCCGGTTGTTGCGCCCGTGTGGTGGCGAATGACACCTGAACATCTTTGAGTTGGCCATCCGGACCCGTTCCGTCGTTTCCACATGCCGTGATCACTAACATCACCGCCATTGGCGCGAGCGCGCGATCGATCCAGCCAGCCATAAGGTTTCGGTTCTCTGTTGGGGAGTCAGTTGATTACGAGACCATCGGACCTTCCAATGGGCAAACATCATTCCACCAATACGAGGTCGCTAATACACTGGGAACAAACGGTTTATGGCGTTTCGTGACTTCGGGAAACTGAGTCGATTCAGAGCAGGTGGATCGTTCTGGGACGTTGTATTGAGGGCGCCGCCAGCGTCCTACCAATCCACCGCTCTATCTGCCGTCTGGTCACCAGATTCGTGTCTGTTGTATCCCATTGGTTATCTGCATCCAATGTGCGGTGATGAATCCTGACCGCTTCGCCCATCAAGTCGTAGCGCGTCCGCTAAACAAACCCGCACCAACATGATGTCGAGCTTTCGTGGTCCGAGACGTTTCGATCCGGTGATGCCACGAAATGGTACACGTGCGAGAGCACGTAGCGATAGGTATATCGATGTAGCATAAGAGGTTACGGGCCATGTGTTTCGCGGTATACCGGTTGCCTTGTTGACGGGCAATTGCACGTGAGACACCTCAATACCTGGATTTCCAGCTATGTCGCCTTCAACGAAAACTCGAACTGACATCACGTTCGCAGAACCAAGATTTGGCTCCGAAGGTGTCGTCCATTGACCGGTTTAAGAGTCAGAGAATCGCGGCCCGTTCGACGGGAGCCGATCGGCTCCAAACTCGGCTCGTACCGTCTTCGAAGTGAGCGTGCACGGCCAGGCGTTCGGCTCCTAACTCCCGGCCCGTCACACCGTCGGGCACTGATCTTTAAACGAGTGGTGGACATCGTCGGCGCCACACTCGGTCTCATCGTTTGCGGACCGGTCATGCTTGTGATTGCGACCTTCATCAAGTTGGATTCCGCGGGTCCTATCCTGTTTGCCCAAAGTCGAGTAGGACGTGGTGGTCGATCGTTTAAGTGCCTCAAGTTCCGAACCATGCGAGCGGATGCAGAAGAAAACCTCAAGGCCGACCCTGCTCTTTACCGCGTGTACATCGCCAACGGGTACAAAATACCGCTGCATGCTGACCCACGCGTGACGTTTGTCGGTCGATTTCTCCGGCGAACAAGCCTGGATGAGTTACCGCAGCTGTTCAACGTCTTCGTCGGTCACATGTCGTTGGTCGGACCACGGCCGGTTACGGCTTTGGAAGTCGCCTACTATGGTTCCAGTATGGATCAGTTGCTCTCAATGCGTCCCGGCGTAACCGGGCTCTGGGCGGTGAGCGGCCGGAGTAACATTCGGTACCCGAAAAGAGCGCGCTTTGAATTAGCATACGTTGCCCGATG
>JAZDDC010000514.1:0-5405 GCA_036679565.1 Gemmatimonadota bacterium | reverse complement strand
GACCCCGCCGAACAGCAAGCCCATCAAACTCAGGAGTAAGAACTGTATCCCGATGGTCTTGTGGTCGGTCGAGAAGATGTACTTTCGAACGAACGAAAGCTCGTGGTGATCGGTTGCCATTCAATATCCTCGTACGAATACAGTCAGTCCGCGGAGTTTTGCTCCGCCAACCAGCGTTGATAGTCTTCCTGGGTATGGACCGTGACCGAAGCGCGCATCCGATAATGTCCCAGACCACACAATTCGGCACACGCCAGCTCGTACTCGCCCACTTCGGTTGCCTCGAACCACACATTGATCGTCTGGCCGGGAAGCGCGTCTTGCTTCACCCGAAACGCCGGGACAAAGAATGAGTGAATGACGTCCTCCGCCGTCAGCCGTAGGACAACCGGCTGATCGACCGGGATGTGCAGTTGGTTTCGCACATCAAAATCGTCTGGGGTACCGAGTCTACCGTCCCCACCAGCGTAGGTGACATTCCACTCAAATTGACGCCCAAGCAATCCGTATTCGATGGCGTCCGGCGGGACACTGTTTCGCCCCTTGACCGTGTTCCAGACACCGCCGCTCATCAAACCAATGATGACAACGGTAACTGCCGGCACCGCCGTCCAAATGATCTCGGCCTTGGTACTGCCATGCGTGTACACGGCTTTGCGGCCCGGACGAGCACGGTACTTGAACAAGAAAAATATGATGCCACCTTCTACTACAACAAACGCAATACCTGTAATGACCAGGATGAAATAGTAGAGAAAATCGATGTCACTTGCGAACGTCGACGCACCTGGCGGTAAGATCCAACCCATGACGGATCTCCTGGCCTCAGCCGCTAAAGGTAATTTCGACTGATGCCATGGCACCGTCGCCAACGGTGACTTCCGCACTCTGTGTCCCGAGTGTCTCGTGCCACGCCTCAAGCTGGTACGTCCCGTCCGGAAGACCGCTGATCGAAAACGATCCGTTCTCGCCGGAAACCGCAAAATACGGATGTTCCGACACCCCAACATAGGCATTCATCCACCCATGTACGCTACACTCCATCGGTACCATCACCTCTGGCGTATTGAACGTGCGGGTGGTTGTCATCCCCTCGCGAGGTTGGGAGATATTAAAACCCCTGTTTTCCGTCGGAACGGCTTTGATGTTATGCAAGACCGGATCGCTGTTTCGAATCTCCAGATCTTGTCCCACCATCACGCCCACGACGCGGGGGTGATAAAGACAACCGTCTTGATCGAGCACGGCGGGCGCCGAGGGCGCGGGATACGGTCCAGCCGGTAAACCGCCAGTGATCCGAACGAACACATTGCCCAACTTACCGTCCGTGACGCTGAGGATGGGGTCGGTTACCGACCCACTGTACTTTTCGGCACACTGGGCTTCTTCCGCCATGTCGATTGTCGGGTTGGAAGACGCGGTGCCGGTGAAGTTGATACTCCCGGAGATTGAGCCGGAACCGAGGGGCGCCGCCATTGCTGCCGGCTCATCACCTGAAGATCCCGCCGAACCGGAGTCGCCACCTCCACCGCACGCCAACATTAGACAAATAGAACCAACCGCCAAACGTCGCATAATTCCTCGTTCCTCTCAGTTAAGGGCGTTTACGCCCTTCGATGATTCTGTTGTGCCCGCAAGACGATCACCATCCCAATCGCGGCAGTCAACAAGGTTGCCACAACCGGGGCAATATACACACTGGATGGTGTCGGAATATCTAAGTAAATCGCGTACCAGGAACTGACCGACCCGCGTATCTCGTCCTCCGCATCCGTCCCGTCCGCGGCGTAAAAACCAATAGAGATCGGTTCGCCCGTGCCAAAAACAGATGACACACTCGAATCCGCCGGTACGAGCGGTCGTGTGAGTTGGAGTTGCCATTGGCCATCGGCGAATGACGATTGGTGTGTCACATCAGCTGCTGCCGCGGCCGCGAACGCGCCGAGACCGGTACTCGTCCCGGTCCGCACGGCATCAGGACTACTGGTCCACTGTATGGTGTAAACCGGGCTTGCCGCATCGCCACCAAGGAAAAACGGAAGCTCTGTACCATCGGGTTGACGCAACGGGAATTGTACGTGTAACCGGTCAGGCCCCTGCTCCTCAACATGCGCAGAATCTGCTGCAACGACAGACTGTTTGATACCGTCAAAGAATGGCGCCCAATCCGGATCGGGACTCCGCGTGGGATCATTCCACGTGATCTTGACTGTCAATTGTTGGTCGTCGTGCGCAGCCTGCACCAAAAGACCATCCACCGTCGGCGCAAACCATCGCGGCGCCACGGTGATTTGTCCGACCATGGGAACGTACGACGACTCGATATCGTCCCATGCGATATCATCGGGACCTGTAGGCAAACCATCCAACATCCGCGCGGCGCGGATGACGTCGCGACGGACCGGAAGATCCTCCGGTGACAGACTCCTGACGTATTGGGCAACACGCCACAGATCCTCTTCCGAGACGATACCGGCCTCTACGACGTCCCAATTTGACGGCATGGGTGTGCCATCCAAACCGGTACGCATACTTCTGAAAATATCCTCCAACGTACCGCCACCGTTAAAATTCCAATTCTCTGAGAGGTCGGCCGCACGAATTGGGAATCCAAGATCATCGGTCAAGTCCGCCGCGGAACGACCGTCACCACGCCCGCCATTTCCGTGACACCGCAGACATTGCAGTTCCGTGTCAAACAACTCGCGGCCACGCGCGAGATCGTCTTCCGATGGCCCACCCGGTGCGCGACTCGACGCAACTGGTTCGGGTGCTTCACCTTCAAAAAATCGAGAAAACGTTTTGAGATACGCGATAACATCATCCCGTTCTCTCCCACTCAGTTTGTCTTCCCAACCCGGCATGGTCGATCCAGGCATGCCACGATCTATGACACGCCGAATATCCTCGTCAGTGGGCAACTCGCCACTCGATGTTGTCCGAATCTGGTACACCGCGTTCGTGAAATCACGTGGCCGTGGCAACATGTACGCGGCGGCTTCGCCGTCACCGGCACCGGTATCACCGTGACATCCTGCGCACCATTGGTCGTACACGAGTTTGCCAGCCTCAACATCCTGCGCTTCGGCCACGTTCGGCAACACAGACAACGCTATCACCGGTAAAAAGAACCCTACGACTCGAAGGATGCGTTTATTCATGCTCGCCTCCCTCTTCCTCCCAAGTTCGCGGTTCCAGTCCCGCCTGTTCGTACAGGAAAATGATTACTTCCCAGATTTGCTCCTCGGTGAGGAAGTCTTCCCAAATGGGCATTGCGGAATTCCACGGCGTGCCCTCACGTGGCAGTCCCAAACCGCCCTTTGCGATACGCCAGAAAAGAAAACTTTCCTGTAGTTGATCGATGGTCCCGGCCGCATCGAATGCAAGGGGGGTCGGGTTATATCCTCGCGCAAAATGTCCCTGACCGTCGAGCAAATCCCCATGACACGGTAAGCAATTTTGGTAATAAATCTCCCGACCGGCTCTGACGTGTTCCTCGAGCGAGCCACGCGTCCGGAGTGGGTTTTCCAAACCGGCGATTTCGATGCTACGACCTTGGAACGTTATCCGGGTGGGTGGAGCGGGGTGAATCGATCGCAGCTGCGCTGCCGCTCCCACGCTCGGTTTCGCTTGGTTGTAGGCAAACACCCCAACGAGAAGGGGTACAGCTGCCATGAACACGCCTCGAACCACTCGCTTATCATCATCGACCAGCGTGTCGTGAATTGGTTTCTTGAAAAGTGCCCATGTTTTTTCGTTCATGCTGACAAAAACAAGAACACCAACCAACGCGATCAACGTGTACTGGATCAACAAGCTTTGTGGCACCGGGGCACTGCCCGGCAATATGGGCACGATGAATTTGAATGTGACGAATGCACCGAGTACAAGCACCACTGATTGTCCCAGCGGATGACGCAACGCGGCCAATATTCTATTCATCTGCGGTCCGCCAGAAATTGAACGATGGCCTCGAGCTGTGTGGCAGACAATCGGGTTCCAAAGTCGAGCGGCATCGTACCCGCAAAGGTTTCAAACCCCGCGGCGGTTTCGGCGTTTGGATCCAGGATCCCCACTCGAATCTGATTAGCGCTGAGCCGTGCTCCAATGCCATCGAACGACGGACCGATTGGCACCTGCGTCCCATCCATGCCATGACACCCGATGCATGCATTTACCATAAGCAACTCGCGTGGATCGGTCGTCGCCGCGAAAGCAGGAGCTGCACTACCCGATGGCGTACCCTGTGGTGTGTCTCCGGCCGCCGGTATATCAGCCGCCGTCACCGTGACTTCGCCGCCCTGCGACTGCAAGAACGCGACGATTGCCCAGATCTGATCGCCTGATAGTTGCCGACTGACATCCGTCATGATACCGGGAAAACCATCGACTAGAAACGTGTTTGGTTGTGTGAGCGATTCGTAGAGGTATGCCTTGCAATCCAAACCCGGTTGGCGGCCACCACACCGCTCCCCAACGGTGCCTTCACCATTGTGGTCGGTCAACAGATTCGGCGCGCGTGTGCCGAGTCCGTGACACGCGGTGCATCCGCCGGCGCCTTGGAACAGCCCCTCGCCAGCCGCCACGAGCCCCTCGGTCGTAAAACCAGCACTCAAATCCAACGTCTCCGGGACTTCTGATTCCAACTGCGGAATGATTTGCGCGATACCGGTATAAAACGCAATGACGATGGCACAGACGGCGATGACTTTTAGATTCGTTTTCCACATACGCCTACTCCGCCGGCGCTGATGGTTGAGGTTGCGGTGTGTTCCCCGCCGCCGCCTTCGGCTTGTCTGCCGATCGTTCCGCTAAACCGCCGAGCCAAAAGATAAACGCCACGAGGCTGAGAAAGATGACGACACTCAGACTTATCATGTTCGCAGCGTAACCAAGTGCCGGTGTTGCCGCCTGATCGCTTGTGTCCCGCATGACCTCCCACACGTGCCAATGCTGTCGAATACCGCTGCGCGCGTACCCCATGAGCCCCATCAACCACGTAAAGGTCACAGCCAGTACGAAGATGGCGTACTGCGATCGTTCCGGCATGTGTCCCCACCGAATCTCACCACGTGACTTAGCACCTCGACTCAGAAAAACATCAATCACCGTGACACCGATGATACATGCCAGCACCGCCGCAACTTGGTACACACTCAAACCGATCCGCACGATGGTGGGAACGAAATATCCTCGGATACCAATGAACAACACAGTGCTTGCCGATAGGACGAACATGGCGGCTTGCACCATCGTGGCGGTCTTTGCCCCTTTGATGGTCGGAATGATGTTCGCGCGCCGGTACATGAGGAACGACAGGAACGTCGTCAAGATCATGAAGTTCACGGCGGTGTTTTTTGCGCTCATCACGCCAAGCACACCGAGGAATGGATGCCGCGTCCCCC
>JAZDDC010000513.1:0-19563 GCA_036679565.1 Gemmatimonadota bacterium | reverse complement strand
CCGTACGCCTGAGAAGCTGGCGCCCAAACTTCTCCCTGGGCGCGAAGACGTATTTCCCACAATGACCAACGTTCCGTTACATCATTGATGACAACGCTTCGGATGTGACGCCCAAGTTGTGCTTTGAGCCATGGAACGACATGTGTTCCGACGAAGATTTCGCCTTCGATCACATCGTGGCTGTTGGATAAACCAGCCTGCAGATAACGTGCGTCGATGTTCACACGCCCGACATTGTAGTGCCCCTCGATACCCAGAGCGACACCACTGCTTGCAACGTCGCTACCTGTTCTGTTATCGGCGCGACGTGCGGTGCCTACGACTACGGACACTCCGTACTGGTTTGTCACCTGAGCCGTACTTGACGACACATGCAACCCCAGCGCGAACACGCTGATAGTCCACCACCCACACCATGATTTCATGAACCGGTTGGATCGGTAATCTGCGGAGGGCCGCTTCTGATGGTCATGCGCGCATTGCTGATCCGCCGTTGGTTGGCGTCCACAATGCGTGCCACTTCGTTTTCCCATGAGATGACCAATGCTTCGTTGGCATCAACGTTTTGAGGCAATGGTTCTCCGAGTGGTGGCGATTTGAGACCCAGGTATCCGGCCAAACCGGCGGCAAGGGATACGCCGATACGGGGCGCCGTGAATGATGCGCCGGACGTGACAATTGCCGGCCCCAACAAAACGGCCACGGCCGCGCCAACACCTCGTACGAGCGCGAGGTTAGCCGGCAATCGCGGTCTTCGCACGGGCAAAAACAAAGAGTCCGACGGTGGTGGTGGGTGTTGTAACGTGTCTGTTCTGAACACATTGACATCAAGCGGTATACGCACCGATCGAACTTCTCGGTTTATTGAGTCCGTGGAGGTAACAGACAGGAAGTATCGACCGTTTGGGACTGGGCGCCCAGAGGAATTGCGCGGCGCCCACTCGATGTCTAGGCTGTCGTCGATGAATCCCCCATACAGGCGTGTAAGCCTACCACCGATGCTGTTCTGGATTTCGACGAGTACGTAGTGCCGTGCGGTCACGAAGGCACGCGCGGTCAGTACGCCATTTTGGTTGACGAGGATTCCGGTCTGTGGTGGCACTTCCACATCGACGGCGGTGGTGTTTCTCCGTACCGATTCGAACAACGCCCATACCTGTGGATTGAACGTCAACTCGTCAATACGGTACCTCGGGTTGTGGATCAAGAGTTCCGTAAAGACCGCCGCGGCGGTATCCAGCGTACCTGAGAACACATGGCTTGCCGCGAGATACGGCATGATCCTGCGGTAATCGTCGGACCGCTTTTCGAGTTGTCCAACGGCCTCGCCTAGCAACCGGGCCGCCTCGTTGTAGTTGAGGTCCTGATATTCCTGTAACCCCCGATTCATGAGCTGATTGACGGTTTGGGCCACACAAAAGACCGGACTGCCCAGGAGGAAAAAGAAAAAGACAAGCGCCAAGCGATGAGCCATGCGGCCTCGTTACCTCGGCAGGAGCTGAATTGTGGTCAAGCGGACTGAATCCCCCGGCGCCAAATTAATGTTCTGTTCGTAACTAGCAAAACCGAGTCGCACCACACGGATGGTGTGCGGACCCGGTGCAATTGATATGTTGGCCTGCGGCGTAAACCCCATCAAAAGTCCGTCGATCCACAGTTGTCCTGTTGGTTGGCTGTTTACCCACAACCGCGCTGGCGTGTTGTCAACCGGTGGTCGAGTAGGACGCCGCGGCGGCGGTTCTGGCTCGATCGCAAGCAAAGCTAACGAATCTTGCTGGATTGCGCGTAACGAGTCGATCGTTGCCGCCACGGGATCTTCTATAGGTGCCGTGTCCACGGTTGCCCAGACCGACTCAACCGGTCGATTTATCCATTCCAGCGCACCGAACAACGCCAATGTTATCGTGGCAGCCATCCCAATGCGACGACTTGGGAACGGACGCAGTGGTTTATCGATAACAAACACGCGGGTGTCTGCTCGGCGACTTGCACGTTGCTTGGGCACACGTAACGGCTCGATATCCGTCGGTGCACTGAGCGATGAGCCAAACGTCACAATCGAATCAAAACGGCGATCCGCCCGCCGTTCCATGGCACGTTCGATCGCGGTAGAGACGTGGAGAGGAATTTCTCTCCGTAATTCTGACAACCGTGGCGCAACGCGCTGTTCGTGCAGCGCCGCAAAATCGCGTTTCGTCTTGCCACCACTAAACGGCCGCGCGCCGCTCAAACTCTCATAAGCACAAACTGCCAAAGAGTATTGATCAGCGGCTGCGTCTTTTTCGCTCCCCTCAAAGCTTTCAGGGGGCATGTATTCAAACCGCTCCGACTCATCTGTTGCCTCGAAACCCGCCAATGGCGGTAGGGTCAGCCAAGCCTGGTTGTTTTCATCAATGACGATTGCGTTTGTTGTGAGGCCTCCGTGGTAAACGCCTGCTTTGTGAAGATGGTCGAGTGCGTCAGTAATTTGCTGGAAAACCATGACGCCAGCGTCAACGGGAAGCCGATCCGCCGTTTGTAGATACGCTCGGAGCGTCCTTCCTCGCACGAGCCGGGTCGAATACCATGCCAGCGAATCCGTTGCACCGGCACGCTCCAGCGGGATCACACGCGGGTGTTTGACCCTCTTGACACGACTGGCGTCGCGTCTGAACGCTTCCAAAGCCCCGGCGGCCGCCGGCTTTGCACACACCCGCACGAGCGACGGTTCGTTACCATCGGGGAAATTCGCTACCGCGATGAGCCAGTCATCGCCACTGGCCAACACGGTAGAAATGTCGAACTGGTCGCCAAGTTCTCTAGCAACCAACTCGTCCAACTCCGACGGTGTCTCCGGCAAGGCGTCCCTGGACTCGTCTGCAATCGTTACGTGGTCCGGAATGAGTTGTGCAACGTCCCAACCACACCAATCACATCGCTCAAGGTCCGGCGCAATGACCGTCGATGCACACCGCGGACATGTTACAAACGGGTGTAACGTGGAGCGATCCACCGGCTGCGACCGGCGTATGGGTTCGGGTTCGATTGCCGGCGCGGGGCGGACCGGTTCCGTTTCAACCGTTGCTGCGGCTTCGATCGGGGCCGTTGCGTGTGTGGCCTGGTCTTCCAGGTCGGGGACCGCTTCTGACTCTGGGTCTTCCCGAGCCGTTTCGGGCGCGATTGCTTCGACGACCTGAGTTGTTTCTTCGTCGATTTCCGCATCGATTGCTTCGATGACTTGAGTTTTTTCTTCGTCCTCCGCGAGTGTCTCGTTTACCGCTATGTCAACCGCGGAATCCATCGGAACTGCGGCCTCGGGTGGTTCGGCGGATTCCGCCACTGCTTCGATCACTATTGTCTCTGCGGTAACGTCCTCGTCACTGGACACGGGGTCAGGTCGTTCCACCACCGGTAATGCGTCCATCGTCTGCGTAACGTCCGTCGCGATGGCTTCTATGGTCTTCGTCGGTTCGTCTTCGACCAAATGTGTATCGGACTCTACATGCGTTTCTTCTTGTTCATCGACTGCCGGCGCGGCAACGACCGACATAAATGGGTTGCCATCCGTTGGTCTCTCATTCACGATGATATCGATTGTGTCGATGCCACTATCGCGCGGGACGTATGTAAGCGTGTACGTCCCATCGTCGTTGTCCGTCACATCGACCGTGGCGCCGATGTTTGCCCCTTCGACTCTTGCGACGACCGATGCGCCGCCCTTCGTGATTCGGTTGTTGAACGCGTCGCGGGTAAGAATGGATATACCAGTCCGCGCCTCAGCCGTGCCGGCGGGGACGACGACCTCGGTGCGGCCAACGTCTACATCGCCTGCCGCAACATTGCTTTTAAACGGGGAGTTTTCGACATCACCCGCGTTCATCCGAACGACCACGAAGTCGGTCCCGCGCACCGTCGGCATATACGTCGCTTCGTACGTGCCGTCTCCGTTGTCCACGCACTTTACACCCGTACCCGCATTCACGCCGTCAATCGACACCGTGACGACATCACCACCTCGTTTGGCTATGTTGCCGAACTCATCCCGAGCGGTAATCGTTACAACGGTTGCTTGACCACAAACGCCGTGACCAACCTCCACAACGGCGCGCCCGGAAGAACCGGGTCCGGCGTGCACAACCGCGCCAAACGGGCCGTCGTCAATGACCTTGTCGTCGATCGTAACGACAAGTCGGTCGTCCCCCGACGTTGTAGGCGTGTACGTAGCCGTAAAGGTGCCGTCGCGATGATCGGTAACCTGCAAAGCTGTCAGTTCGTTGGCGCCTTCTAGTGTCAGCTTAACACGATCTCCGGCAGGAACTCGATTCCTGTATTTGTCTCGTACTGTTACGGAGACACGTGTGAGCATGCCGACGATGCCGTCCGGAAAATTTACAGTTGTCTGTTTGCTGTCTGGGTCCCCGGGCGCGACGGTACATTTAAACTCACCGCCTCCGACGTTCTCTCCCCCTGGTAACGTGATGGTAACTGTATCGTCGCCAACTCTTGTTGGGGTATACGACACCGTGTATGTGCCGTCGTCGTTGTCGGTGAATTCCGCTGTAGTCGAATCGTTTACGCCATCAATTTGCACGACAAACTGCTGCCCGCCGTGTTGGATTTCATTTCCGTGCAGGTCGCATGCGTGAATCGCGATGTCAGTGGCTGCACCCGCCATGCCGGTGGGCGGCACGACAACACGGGTCCGTTCGGCATCAAGTGGGCCGGCGGTGACCTTTGAAACGAACGGTCCGCCGTTGATAGGTGTTCCGCCCATCGTCGCTGAGATGTAGTCCGAACCTACATGTGTTGGCGTGTACGTTGCCGTATACGTTCCGTCACCGTGATCCTCGACCGTAGGCGTTGCTGAATTTGCCACCGAGACGCTAACCACCACGCGGTCACCCCCTGTGGGCAACGCATTGGCGGATTGATCGCGTGCGGTAATCAAGACCTTGGTGGGTTTGCCGGCGCGTCCGTCAGGGACTTCCAGCGTAGAGGATGCCGATGCGCCACCGACTTGGATCTGGGGTCTGACAGGGTCCCCACCGATGTGGACGCCATTCAACTTCACAGCTACCCGATCCGCACCAGGATTTTGGGGTGTGTACGTCGCGCTGTATGTCCCGTCTTCGTTATCGACGACTTCGACCCGCGGACCATCATTTGCCCCGGTCACAGCAACTTCGACCACATGACTGCCGGCGCCGCACTGATTGGTGAATTTGTCCCGCGCGAAAACCGTTACCGTGTACAGCTCGGCCACGCGGCCTTCTGTGGGACCCGTGGCGTCAGATTTGAGAGCATCGACTTCACCGGATTCTACCGTGTGAACAAGCGGACTATCCGTTATCTGCTGACCGCCGAGTTCGATGATGATGTCGTCAGACCCCGAGATCGTCGGTGTGAACTTGGCGAGGTACGCGCCGTCCTTCCCCTCGACTTTTACTTCAACTTTTGCATTCGGTCCCTGCACCGTGACGGTGATATCTTCAATGGCACCCTTGGCGGCATTCCCGTGTGCATCTTGGACGAATATCGAGACGTTTGTTAGCGCGCCAGCGCGACTGCTCGACGGGTGTGTTGCCGTTGTGCCGGCCGGATCGCCGGGTCCGGGCTCCACGCTCGACGTACACGGGCTGTCCGAGATCATTTCCCCGTTTAACAAAACGGCTACATAGTCGATGTCGGCCTTGGTCGGCGTGTAGGTCCCGGCGTATGTGCCGTCATGATTATCGCGCACGACAATGCGTGTACCGGCGTTGGCGCCTTCAACACGCATCGTGACGGATTCCCCGCCATCGGACAACTGGTTCCCAAAAGCATCCCGTGTCGTGACGGTGAGGTGTGTTTCGACACCGGACCGACCATTGCCGAGTTTCACCTCCGTTTCGCTAGCCGAAGCCGATCCGGTCTCAATGATAATCACGGATGCATCGTCGGAAACATCGACATTGTTAACGGCGACGACGATCTGATCTTCGCCGTTCTTTTCGGGAACGTACGTCATCTTGTACGTTCCGTCCTCCAGGTCGTTCACTTCGACGTCGATGCCATCGTTGCTACCGGTTACAACGACTTCAACGGTCTCTCCACCGTGTGCTATCCGGTTCCCGCTGCTATCGACTGTCTTAAGCTCGAGCTGGATCGGATCTCCCACACGTGCGTCGGTGGGAACGGTGAGTTCGCAATCGGCGGCATCGACGTCGCCGGCTTCGACATCGCTTTCAAACGGACTGCCGGGAACTTCGATCCCGTCAACCGTGACGACGACGCGGTCGGTTCCGATTGACATCGGGACGTAAATCGCGGAATAGACACCGTCCAAACTCTCTCTGAATTCCGGATCCGCGGTGTTGGCCCCGGTGACCGAGATTGCCAGATCGGCCGGAGCGCCCGTGAGTGTATTCCCGCGTTTATCACGAATCGTGACGGTAATGGTTGATGGGTCACCTGCAATGCCCGGCGGAATTGTCGTGGTGGTCTGGCCGGCATCCGGCGTACCAGATTCGATTTCCGTTTTAAAGGGACTGTCAGGAAGGGACTCGCCGTTGACCTGTACGACGATCTCATCGGTCCCGGGTGCCGCCGGTGTGTAGATGGCCGTATATGTTCCGTCGCCTACATCCCGCACTTCGAGTTTTGTTTTCGTCGGTCGTGCTATCTGGATGGTTATGGAATCGCCACCCACACGACGGTAATTGCGATTTGAGTCACGTGTCTTTACCGTGATCGTGGCACCCTGCCCTGGCACACCACGAGTGGGAACCTTCACCTGGCATTGCGCTGGGTCAGATGCGCCAGGTTTGATCGTTGAAGTGAACGGACTCGCCGCGACTTCCACACCGCTTAGCGAAACCGTTATTTCATCAATACCGGTTTTTGTCGGTGTATAGATAGCTTCGAAAGAGCTACCGGACTTTTCTGAGATGGTGACGCCCGCGCCGTCGTTGGCGCCCTGGACCGTGACGTCGATCGTGGTATCGTCGTCGAGTACCGGGTTGTTGTTCGCATCGAACACGTCAATTGGAATCTTCGTGGGTCGTCCAGCAGTGCCCTCTGGAACTTTGGCCGTGGTTCGATTGACGTCGGGTGGGCCGGGTGTGACGTCAACCGTGAATGGGCTGCCAGCAACCGGTACACCATTGAGCGTAATTGCCAGGCGGTCCGTGCCAGCGACCGTTGGCGTGTAGCTAGCGGTGTAACTCCCGTTCTTGACGTCGGTGACTCTGGGCTGTGCGCGATTTGCGCCGGTCACCGCTACAACAATCTTGTCGCCGCCGGCCTTCAGGGGTTTGCCCTTCCCGTCCTTCAGCCGGATCGTAATGGCTTTCGCGTGCCCCGATTCCACTGAATCGCTGAGCTTGACGGCGGTTTTGGACGGATTTGCCCCTTTACCGTCAGGCGCTCCACCCTCGGCTGTGGCTACAGCGTTGGCTTGCGTGGAATACCCGCACAGATCGCAGGTATCGGTTCCCGAGGAGACCTCGGCGGCTTCGCAACAGGGGCACTTCATAGAGCTATTAATCTATATCCGCGTTGTGTGCGGGCGTTATGCCCGAACCGTGCTGTGGTTGAGGTTGCTCGCGGAGGCCCAGCCTGCCTGGCTGGCAGGCAAAGGTACCAGGCCAGTGGCGGCCGGCCCCGCGGTCTTTTCTCCATCGACCGAGGTTGCCCTTGCAGTTCCCGTTCCATCAGTGATCCTAGGGCGCAGAATCCTACCAAGTCGTACCACAGCAATAGGTTGGTCCCTATCGGCGTTATTGGTGACCGTGCCCCCAATAGCGACCACGCTACGGGTTCTTATGGATTTCAGGGAGAATTCGGGCTTGGGAGAAGGCTCGGCCGCGACCTGAGATGTACCTGGCGCCTGGCTCGCAGCCATCTCGAATGCGTCGGCGCCCACCACGCTGGTATAGGGGCTACCGCTGATCGCGACCGTGTTCAACGTGATCGCCACGTTATCCGATCCCGCCGCGGTGGGTGTGTAGGCGGCGGTGTAGGTGCCGTTGCCCACGTCGGTCACCGCCGGGCTGGCGAGGTTGGAGCCACTGACGGAGATGACGACCGTTTCGCCCGTCTTGGGATTACCGCTGGCATCGTTCACCGTCACCACGATGTTGGTAGCCGCCCCCGCGGTGCCCGCTGGGACGGTGGCGGTGCTGTTGGCCGGGTCGGCGGCGCCGGCACTGACCACGCTGGTGTAGGGGCTGCCGCTGATCGCGACCGTGTTCAACGTGATCGCCACGTTATCCGATCCCGTCGCGGTGGGTGTGTAGGCGGCGGTGTAGGTGCCGTTGCCCACGTCGGTCACCGCCGGGCTGGCGAGGTTGGAACCACTGACGGAGATGACGACCGTTTCGCCCGTCTTGGGATTACCGCTGGCATCGTTCACCGTCACCACGATGTTGGTGGCCGCCCCCGCGGTGCCGGCCGGGACGGTGGCGGTGCTGTTGGCCGGGTCGGCGGCGCCGGCACTGACCACGCTGGTGTAGGGGCTGCCGCTGATGGCGACCGTATTCAACGTGATCGCCACGTTATCCGATCCCGCCGCGGTCGGTGTGTAGGCGGCCGTGTAGGTGCCGTTGCCCACGTCGGTGACCGCCGGGCTGGCGAGGTTGGAACCACTGACGGAAATCGCAACGACCTGCCCGTTTCTTGGGTTGTCGAACGCGTCGTTCACCGTCACCACGATGTTCGTCACGGTCCCTGCTGTTCCAGCTGGGACCGTTGCGGTGCTGTTGGCCGGGTCGGCGGGGGCCGCAGAGATGTTGAACGTATTGGTGGGACCATCTGTTGGAGTTGGGCCCGCGGCGGATGCGGTCAGTCCGTAGGTGTTTCCAACCCTGTTGATGCTGAGATTGTTGAACGTGGCCACACCCGAAGCCGCTGGTTGGGCGAGTGTTCCGGACAACACCGCGCCAACGGTACCGGTGCCTGTGGTAATCCCGATCGTGACGGTACCAGTGAAACTGGTGGCTGTGTTACCCAGTGCGTCACGGGCCGTAATGACAACGGCCGGTGAAATCGTTGCACCGGCCGTTGCGTTGCTGGGTTGGGTCGTGGCCACGAGAGTTGCTGCCCCACCAGGGTTCACGGACAACGCCGTACTTACCGCGGATGGAGGACTCGGTGCTGTTGCGAGAAGTGTGTATCCGGTGCCCGCAGAATCGATTTGCAAACTGCTGAACGTGGCCACCCCCAGTACGGCCGGCACCGCAGTTGTTCCCGTCAATGAGGCTCCACCGGTTCCGGTGCCCGATGTGATGGCCAAAGTAACCGTCTCATTAAATGCCGTAGCGACATTGCCCTGGGCGTCTCGCGCAGTCACCGCGATGGTCTGTGGAAAGATTATTCCCGCCGTTTGCGGCGAACTCGGTTGAACGGAAAACTCGAGACCGGCCGCGCCCGCCGCCGTAATATTGAACGGCCCGCTTACACCGTTTGACGGGCCGGTGGCAGATGCCGTCAACGTATATGCCGTGCCTGTCAGGTTAATGCTGAGGTTGGCGAACGTTGCAACTCCCGCCACCGCCGCCTGGGACGTTGTGCCGGACAACACGGCTCCGGGTGTCCCCGTCGCGGTCGTTATGGCGACGGCCACCGGCAACGTAAAGCTTGTCGCCGTATTCCCAGCGGCGTCGCGGGCGGTGACAACCACGGCGGGTGTAATTGTGGTCGCTGACTGCGTATTGGTCGGTTGCGTCGTAAACACCAGCGTAGCAGCAACACCCGGATTGACCGTGAGACTCGCGCTCGTTGCCGAAGTTGGGCCGGGCGCGGTCGCGCTCAGCGTATAACCCACGCCAGCTGAGTCGATTTGCAGACTGGTAAACGTCGCCACGCCGGCAACGGCGGCAATCCCGGTGGCCCCTGTGAGATTGGCGTTGGCGGTTCCCGTTCCGTTGGTAATTGCCATGGTGACCGTTTGGGTAAACCCGGTTGCGATGTTCCCCTGGTTGTCACGTGCAGTCACTTGAATCGATTGCGGGAAGACAACCGCTGCGGTCTGCGGTGAGGCGGGTTGTACTGAAAACTCCAGTGTCGCCGCCGCGCCGACCGTAATATTGAATGCCGCACTGATGCCATTGGTCACGCCCGGTGTCGTGGTGGACCCCGTCAACGTGTATCCAGTACCAACTAAATCGATGCTCAGACCCGGGAAGTTCGCGACACCACTGGCGGCGCCAACCGTCGTAGCACCGGAAAGCGTTGCGCCGGTTGTGCCGGTCAATGGGGTGATTTGCAGCGTCACTGCCCCGAAGAACGACGTCGCGATGTTGCCCACCGCGTCACGCGCCGTCACGCGCGGTGTGGGTATGGCCACGCCGGCCGTGGTCGTAACCGGTTGAATGGTGAAGGCCAATTGTGAGGCCGCACCGGCGGTGATGTTGAATGTCGAACTTGTGGCCGCGGTCAACGCGCCACTCGTTCCCCGGAGGGTATAACCAGTTCCTGCACTGTCGATGCTGAGTCCCGGGAACGTTGCAACACCTGCGACTGCGGCGCGAACCGCGACACCCGATAACGTTGCCCCAGTGGTGCCGGTGGCCGCGGTAATGGCCACCGTCACGGACCCGGTAAAGCTGGTCACCGTGTTTCCTTGTCCGTCCCGAGCGGTCACTTGAACTGAGGGTGTGATGCCGATGCCTGCGGTCGTGTTCCCGGGTTGCACCGTAAACGCGAGTTGCGTTGCCGTAGAGGCGGTTACGTTGAAAGCGCTGCTGGTTGCGGCGGTAAGTGGAGCACTTGTGGCGGTCAACGTGTACGCGGAACCCGCAAGGTTGATACTCAGGTTAGAGAACGTTGCGACGCCCGCGACCGCTGCCGCACTTGTGGTTCCCGAAAGCACCGCGCCGCCAGTCCCCGTGCCACCGGTAATTGTTATGGTAACGGTCCCGGTGAAAGAGGTTACCGGGTTCCCTTGTGCGTCCCGCGCGGTCACCTGAACCGCGGGAGTTATGGACGCCGCCGCCGGCGTATTTGATGGCTGTGCCGTGAACGCGAGTTGCGTAGCGGTGCCGGCCGTAACATTGAACGTGGCACTGGTTGCGGTTGTCAAACCTGCTGCGGTTGCTCGTAGTCGATAAGCCGTTCCGACGAGATCAATGTTCAATCCCGGGAAAGTCGCCACGCCAGCCACCGCTCCGACGATGGTGTTACCAGAGAGCGCAGCCCCGCCAGTCCCAGTACCAGGTGCGATGGCCATCGTCACAGCGCCGGTGTAACTGGTGGCCGTGTTCCCCAATGCATCCCGCGCCGTGACAACGACTGAAGGTGTGATTGCTGCGCCGGCGGCGGTGTTGACGGGTTGTGTGGTGAACGCCAGAACGGCCGTTGCACCCGGCGTAACATTGAAGGTTCCGCTGGTTGAGGTTGTCAAACCGGTCGCCGTCGCGTTCAGCCGATAACCGGTACCGACACTGTCAACGCTTACGCCCGCGAACGTGGCGACACCGGCGACGGCTGCGCGACTCGTGGTTCCGATCAGCGCCGCGCCGGTGGTTCCCGTAGCCGCGACGATACCCACGGCGACGGTACCGGTATAACCGGCGACCACGTTACCCTGTGCATCGCGGGCTTCAACTCGTAACGCCGGGCTAAACGCTTGTCCCGCGGTCCTGTTGGTCGGTCCCGTTGTGTAGACGAGCGTAGTTGCTGCACCCGCCGTGACATTAAACGTGTTACTCGTCGTGGTGGTCAGTCCCGTCGATGTCGCGTTCAGCTGATATGCGTTGCCGGCGAGATTGACCGAGATGTTGTTGAACGTCGCCACACCGGCCACGGCCGTTCGTGTCAGCGTTCCGCCCAGGACCGCTCCACCCGTTCCCGTGCCGGGTGTAATTCCCAGTGTGATTGACCCTGTGAACGTTGGGACAGGATTTCCCGTTGCGTCGATTGCACGGGCCTGAATGGCCGGTGTAATGGTTCCGCCTGCCCCGGTATTTGTCGGTTGCACCACGTACTGAAGACCGGTGGCGGTGCCTGCTCCTAGCGTCACGGCCGTGGAGGTCACACCTGTCAGACCCACGCCGGAGAAATTCAGCGTGTAGGCGCCCGTGGCGCCGGAGATGGCGAGATTCGTGAACGTCGCTCGACCGGCGCCGTCGGTGGCGATGACGGTAGCGCCACCTAGCGTCCCACCCGGACCCGTGGCGAGCACCGCCGTGATGGCGGTACCGGCCTGTTGCACCGGGTTGCCATTACCATCTCGAACCTCGATAACCGGTTGCTGTGCGAACGGCACACCGCTAGAAGCCGTCGCCGAGGGTTGTGTGATGATGGCAAGCTGCCCGGCAGTGCCCGAGGTTCCAGTGGCGGTAAAGGTGACCGCCGTTGTCCCGGGCGTCGTGGCCCGCAAGGTGTTGGCTCCGATGGTCGGACGCCGTTGTCCCGGGCGTCGTGGCCCGCAAGGTGTTAGCTCCGATGGTCGGACCCAACGTCCATGTGGTAGCGGCGGCTACACCGTTGGTTCCGGTGTTGACCGGCGTGGTGGGAGCAACCGTGCCGCCACCGGTCAGAACGGCGAATGTCACGGGCGCGCCCGGCACATTATTACCCGCGGCGTCTGTCACGCGAACGGATGGAGCCACAGCGACCGGCGTACCTGCCACCGCCGACTGTCCGTTCCCGGCGGCGATGGCAAGATTCGCCGCCGCACCTGCGACAATGGTGACCGAAGCAGACGTTGCCGATGTGAGCCCGGTCGATGCGAAACTCATTGTGCGATTTCCGACCGTTCCGGAGATCGCCAGGTTGGTGAAGGTTGCCAATCCCGCCGCGTTTGTCGTGCCGCCAACCGTCCCACCAAGTGCACCGCCACCGGTGGCGATCGACGCCGTAACGGTGCGGCCGGCCGTCGATACGTTGTTGCCGGCGGCATCCCGAACCTGGATCGCGGGTTGACGAGGGAACGCGATACCACTCTGCGCCGTATCGGAAGGTTGAGTTGCGACGGCAAGTTGCGCTGCGACACCCGCGCTGAGCACGATTGTCGAAGAAGTCACCGCTGTGATGCCGCCAGCCGCGAACGACAGCGTGTAGTTACCCACTAAACCGTTAATCCCAAGGCCAACGAATTGCGCCAAGCCGGCAGCATTGGTGGACACCGTATCCGTGAGCAGCGTCGCGCCCGCGCCACCGGTGGCGATCGTCGCCGTGATGAGGATTCCGGCCTGGTTCACGGCGTTGTTATTGACGTCTCGGAGCTGGATAGCCGGCTGCTGGGCGAGCACGCCTCCGCTGGTTGCCGCCGCGGAGGGTTGGATTGTGATGGCGAGATTGTCAGCTGATGCCGGGTTAATGCTAAAAGGCTGGCTGATTGCTGTTCCTATACTCGCGGTGGTCCCGGTGAGTGTGTAGCCGGTTCCGATCAGATTTACACTCAGATCTGCGAACGTGGCGACACCATTTACGAACGCTCGGGTCAGCGTGCCGGACAAAACCGCGCCCGGTGTGCCGGTGCCTCCGGTCAAACCGACGGTCACCGTGCCGCTGAAGCCAAAGTCGACGGCGCCAGATGCTTCGCGAGCTTCTATCGTCACCGCCGGTGATATTGCCTGCCCGGCGATGCCACCTGGCGGTTGCGTCCCAAACGCGACGGACTGGGCCATCACCGCTACACGAAAGTCGGTAACAGTCTCAGCGTTGCCACCGAATGGCGTCCACGCACTCGGTACGCCCGAGCCATCGACGGCGCGGGCCTGCCAGTGAAAATTCGTATCGTCTACCAGTCCCGATAGATCGACAACCGCCGTCTGCCCGCTCGCCACCAGTCCGGACGAGTCCGCTGGCACGTTTGTGAACGCGGAACCAACGGGTTGAACCTCGACTTGAAGTTTGACTGAATCCCCGGGGTCGGGGTCGGTCAAAAGTGCCCGGAACGAGACCTGGCTTTCCGCAATGGTGTCGCCGACCGCGATGACCGTGGTGGTGCCACCACGCAGCTGGGTCATGCTACCGGGAACTGCGGGTGCGCCCGGGAGAAAGATGACGAAATCCGCGGCAGTTTCCGGGTTGCCACCGAAATTCACCCACAGACTGACGTTGTTGTCCTGGTCGATAGCCCGGGCTCGCCAGTGGTACTGCGTGTCGTCGCTGAATCCGCTGACCGCGACTCGCGCCGTGTCGCCACTTTGGACCGGTACACTGACGGCGTTTGGTGCGCCAGTGAAGTCGGTTCCAACTTCCCGCACCTCAATCTCCAAGCGCAACTGATCCTGCGGGTCTACGTCAAAAACACGCGCCTTGAAAACGACGAACTGTTCACTTGTATTGGCACCGACCGGAATTGGTGTGATTTCGTTGCTCTCGAACTGTCCCAATCCGGTGGGCGTCGTAGGCGCTTCCGCCACGACAACGCGAAAATCGTCTTCGGTTTCTGGATTATCACCAAAGGGCACCCAGTCGCTTGCTCGTCCGGTTTCGTCGCTTGTGCGGGTCTGCCAGTGGTAACTGGTGTTGTCGGATAAACCGGCGGCGAGTGTGTAGACCGTATCTCCGGACGACGACGGTGCACTGGTGTGCGTGGGAGTCCCGGTGAACGCATTTCCTACGGGCCGGATCTCCAACTCCAGACGCAGTTGGTCACCAGGGTCGGCGTCGGTAACCATCGCTGAAAACACGAGGTCTAAGTCCGGTACGGTGGAGCCCGTCTGAATCCCGCTGACACTGTCACTTGCGAACTGCAGTGGTGCGACCGGTGGCGAAGGTGCGCGTGGGAGACCAACATCCAGAAGGAACGGTCCCGACGTGCCCGAACCGTTACTTGTCGCTTCGACGACGAACGTACCGTCTCCGGGTAGGACGAGGTAACGCAAACATGCGGTATCTGGAACACCGTCGCACGCCGCGGATTCTTGGAGGACGGTTGAACTCTGATCGATCCCGGTCGAGAGCGCCACATACGGTGCGAAGGTTGTCGCGAACATCACGACCGATATAGAATCGTTTTCCAACCCGCTAATCGAAAAAACCTTGGCAAAACTCCCAGTCCGGTGCGGGGCGCCGCAATCGGACTCGTCCAGCGTGTCGTTTACCGGGACTCCGCCGGTTATGGCGGGGGTTTGACACAGTTCTATGGTATAGACAACCGGGATCGCGACCGGATCACTGGGGCCGCTACCTGGCGTGATGCGGATGGTATCCCGGTAAACACCTTCTTCTAAATCGACCGGACTCAAGATGGCGGTGAGCGTTGCCGGAGCATTTCCCTCACGGAGGGACAGGGTCAGCCACGGGCTCCGGAGTGCCACCTCCGCCTTCCACGGGAGCGCCCCGTCTCCCACGTTGTTGAAGTCAATGATGTCAAACTCTAACCTCGTTGCCGCCGTACTTCCCAGGGCCGCAATGTCCACGATCGAATCTGCGGTAACAACCATCTCAGAGACGGTCGGCGTTCCAATCAACTCGCCAAGGCGGCACGTGGCCAATATGATCGGAAGGCCCAACAGCGTTACGGCAACGAGAAGACGCCGAAAAGTAGATTTGCCCAAGGGGGGAGATTCTGCGGTCACGGTCTAGCTGTCGATCAACTTTCTATTTCCGTCCGTGAAAAAAGGGGCACCAAACCGATGGACGGTATGCCCCGTACGGAGTAGCGTCGTTTTTTAAAATCAATAGCGCCGTTCGGCCAGATCGGCGCCCCTGTTTACAAAGAATGTGAAACCTACCGGGCAGTCTGTTTTTTAACTAGTTCCGACGGACGAACGATCTTCGTCGGCTCGTTGATCGCAGACCGGTTGCAAGAAACGGTTCAAAAGCCCAAACCGTCGGTGCCACGTTCGGCGGCGCTAACATCAGACCCATCAACTACTTAGCAAGTCCAATATCAGCAGCGTGTTGCGTCCTCGCCACAACGATAGCGATTCCGTTGCAGATCCTTGGCGACACACCAACAAAGACCCTAGCCCCGCCGGTCAGCCGCGTCTTATTTGTTTCATCAAAACAGGCAAACACTCCGTGTTGTCCTGCACCCATAAGGCTTCAGGAGAAAGTGAACCAATATGCAATGGCTAAAGGTCCTTGAGCCCGACGAGCTGACCGAAGGACGGGTAAAACCTGTGACATGTTTGCATGCGACCGTCTGCATGACGCGGTTCAACGGCAAATACGCCGCACTCGACAACCGATGTCCCCACCAGGGCGGTCCGCTCGGTGAAGGGTCGATTGAGAATGGCTTGCTCCGGTGTCCGTGGCACGGTTGGGATTTTCATCCGACGACGGGTGTTCCGCCCGGTGGTTTCGACGACGGAGTGACCATCTATCCGGTCGATGTTCGCACCGACGGTGTGTACGTCGGGTTTGAGGTTGACGAGGTTCACGCACGAACCGTATCGGATCTTGTCGTCGAAACGATGGTGAATTGGGGTGTGAAAAACGTTTGGGGGATGGTCGGCCACTCGAATTTGGGGCTCGCCGATGCCATACGGAGGCAAACGGAAAACGGTGCACTCCGCTACTTCGGGATTCGGCACGAAGGGGCCGGTGCCTTTGCGGCCTCGGCCTACGGAAAACTCACCGGTCGGCCGGCAGCGTGTTTCTCGATTGCGGGGCCTGGCGCGACAAACCTGTTGACGGGTCTCTGGGATGCAAACGTTGATCGGTCCCCCGTTTTGGCATTGACCGGGCAAGTGGACACGCAGGTGCTGGGACCCGGCGCATTTCAAGAAATAGATCTAAACGCAGCGTTCGGGAAGGTCGCCCAGTTCACACAATCGGTTCTGCCAACCAGCAAACACCAGGAATTGGCGAACCTCGCGTGCAAAAGTGCAATACTGAACCGGGGCGTGTCCCATCTCATTTTCCCGGATGAAACACAAACCTTACCGGTTCCTGAGAACGCACCGGCCGGAGGCCCGGAGGGACGTCTGACTGACCGCACGATCTCACCACCGGCCGAATCACTCAAGCGCGCCGTGGAATTGTTATCCTCGTCGCGGCGACCGGTGATCATCGTTGGGCACGGTGCGCGGTTTGAGATGAGTGCTGTTGTACATTTAGCGGAGACGATGGGTGCACCGGTCATAACCACATTCAAGGGTAAGGGTCTGATCTCGGACCATCATCCTTTGGGATGCGGAGTGTTAGGCAGAAGCGGGACGCCGATTGCCAGTTGGTTCATGAATGAATCGGATCTCCTCTTGGTTCTTGGTGCCAGTTTTAGTAATCACACCGGTATCACGCCCAAAAAACCAACAATTCAGATCGACTATGATCCGATGATACTCGGGAAGTTTCATGCAGTCGATGTACCGGTCTGGGGTGAGATTGGTGTGACCGTCGGATTGTTGGCGAACGCATTGAAGAGCAAGACCAGCTCGATGGATCAACGTCCTGAGGTGGCGGAGCGTTGGAAAATATGGCGTGAAGAAAAAAGACGCCGCCGAGCCGATGACAGAGGCAACGGACTAAATTCAGCGGTCGTGTTTGAAGAACTGGCGCAACGTTGTGCAGACAACGCGATTATCGCGGTAGATGTCGGTAACAACACGTATTCCTTCGGTCGGTACTTCGAATGCAAGGACAACGCGGTGTTGATGTCAGGATATCTGGGGTCAATTGGTTTTGGTTATCCTGCCGCGCTCGGCGCGTGGGCGGCCACTCAGGAAGACGATCCCAAGTTCCAGGGTCGGCAGGTGCTGGCCATCACCGGCGATGGAGGCTTCGGACAATATCTGGCGGAGGTGAACACCGCCGTCAAATATGGGATGAACATCACTCATGTGTTGCTGAATAATTCGGAACTGGGAAAAATCAGTAAGGAGCAACGATCGGCCGAAGTAGACGTTTGGGAAACGTCGCTTAGCAATCCAAATTTTGCCGATTACGTCAATCTGTGTGGCGGTCTGGGAATACGTGTGACGCAACAGAGCGAGTTAGCCGGCGCGTTGGACAAGGCGTTAGCGCATCGGGGCCCGAGCACCGTCGAAATAATGACGGACGTCGAACTCATCTAACAGTTAGACGCACGCCCGACACCGGTCACGTGCCGTGGATAGCCAACCATTCCAAGAACGCCGTGACTGCGCGGGACCGATGGCTAACTGTGTTTTTTTCTTCAGGGGTTGCATTCGCGAACGTTTTGTCGAGGTCCTCGGAAAAAAATAGCGGATCGTAACCAAACCCGCCGGTACCCTGTGGTTCGTCCAGTATCCTCCCGCGACACATACCGTCAAACACACGAGGTACCGCAGACCGGTTGGCAATCAAAACCATCACACAACGATATCGGGCCCCCCTGCGCACCGGCGGCGCCCCGGCAAGCCGCCGGAGTAACTCGACGTTGTTTGCGTTAGTCTGATCTTTTGCGGCAAGGGCGAATCTCTTTGACCGCACACCGGGGCGTCCGCCTAACGCGAAGACCTCCAGGCCGGAGTCTTCCGCAACCGTTGGCAAACCCGATCGCTTGACAAAATACTCCGCCTTAAGACGGGCGTTGGCCGAGAAAGTCGTCCCAGTCTCAATGTTTTCCTCGTTCGGCATTTCGCCGAGGCCGATGTCATCCGGGAATACGTGGTTTTGTGCCTGGAAGATCTCAGCGATCCCGTCATCTGCCAGCGACACCAGTTTGTCCCATTCTGCACGCGTGAACGTACCGCCCTCACCGGTGCCCTGCATTTCGACGTATTGATCGGGGTGTGCTTTGACGACGTTCGCATCGACAATCGCCGCAACATCTTCTTCGTAACACAGATCGAGTCTTGGTTCGCCATCGACGATGCCAACGGAGACCGCGGCGACCAGGCGCGCGAATGGATTGGACACACCATGGGTTTTTGACAGCCAACGCATGGCATCGACCAACGCAACCATACCACCGGTGACCGAAGCCGTACGGGTGCCACCATCGGCTTGCAACACGTCGCAATCGATTCGGATGGTATACTCCCCGAACGCAAAGGAATCGACCGACGCCCGAAGACTTCGTCCGATCAGTCGTTGAATCTCCGACGTACGTCCGCCAGCGCCGCGGCGCTCCCGGGATGTTCTCGTGGTCGTGGCACGCGGAAGCATACCGTGGCGCCCATTGACACGCGGCAAGATCCTTCGGCGAACGGGCTCACGCCACGCTCGAGGGTTAACGGGCGCAAGCTATTGTTGGTGCGATTATCCGGTCGTGGCACGTATTTGCTCTATGATTGAAGAAGTTGAATACCCCTCGACGAAGGGTACGAGAACAACGCGGCCACCGCGTGAAAAAACCTGCAGTTCGCCCGGGAGTTTTTTCCCGTCGTAGTCTGATCCCTTGACGAGCACGTCCGGTTCAAGTTCGCCAACTATGTACTCGGGCGTATTTTCCGCAAAGGCCAAAACACAATCCGCCGATTCCATCCCCGCGACAACACGCATGCGTGCCTTGAGTTTCATGATTGGTCGAGAAGGACCCTTTGCCAGGCGTCGCGCAGAGTCATCATCATTTACGGCCACGATTAGGCAGTCGCCCTCGGCACGGGCACGCTCAAGCACTTGAATGTGACCCGGATGCATGAGGTCAAACACACCATTGGTGAACGCCACAACGCCCGTCTGACGTTGTCGCCATGCCTTGGCCATGTCCAATGTCATCAGTTTTTGGTCGGTCGGCCG
>JAZDDC010000512.1:0-5904 GCA_036679565.1 Gemmatimonadota bacterium | reverse complement strand
GCCTTCGGGATAATTCTCGATGACTACCTTCAGGGGTTCCAACACACACATGACGCGCGGTGCGCGATGGTTGAGATCGTCGCGAATGCAAAACTCCAGCTTCTCCACGTCGATACGACTGTCCACTTTTGCCACACCGATTAAATCACAGAATCTCCGGATGGCCTCAGGCGGAACACCGCGACGTCTCAACCCCGCAATAGTCGGCATGCGAGGATCATCCCACCCAGCCACAAATCCTTCTTCTACGAGTCGGATGAGTTGACGTTTGTGCAACACCGTGTAGTCCAACTCGAGCCTCGCAAACTCCGTCTGTTCCGGCCGCGGCTTTTTCGTTTTGGTCGCCTCCAGCACCCAATCGTACAGCGCGCGATTATCTTTAAACTCGAGGGTGCATAGGGAGTGTGTGATGCCCTCGATTGCATCCGAGAGACAATGTGCAAAATCGTACATCGGGTACAAACACCACGTGTCGCCGGTACGATAGTGGTGCGCGTGCCTGATGCGGTAGAGCAACGGGTCACGCATCATCATGTTTGGCGCCGCCATGTCGATTTTTGCGCGTAAAACGTGGGCCCCGTCTTCGAATTCTCCAGCCCGCATGCGCTGGAACAAATCTACGTTTTCCTGGACGCTGCGATTTCTATGCGGACTATCTCGTCCAGGTTCGGTCACCGTTCCCCGGTACTCCCGGATCTGCTCTTCGTTCAGGCTGTCAACGTAGGCCGCCCCCGTCATTATTAACTGTTGGGCAAACTCATAAAGACGTTCGAAATAGTCAGAAGCATAGAAAACATTGTCTTTCAAGTCGAAGCCAAGCCACCGCACGTCCGCCATGGTCGATTCAGTGTATCGAACGTCTTCTTTGGTGGGATTGGTGTCGTCAAAACGGAGGTTGCATTCCCCCGTGTATTCCTGTGCCAAGCCGAAGTTCAGGCAAATTGATTTGGCGTGTCCAAGATGAAGGAATCCATTTGGCTCCGGTGGGAAACGTGTAACGACACGGCCACCGTATTTGCCGGACAACGTGTCTTCGTTGACCATCACTCTAATGAAATCGGACGATGCAGTTGTTTCTGAAGACATTTCTCGATCCAAGATTCCTAATCGTGTGATAGTAATCTAAGAGTAAAGCCGCTCGCAAAGCTACGGATCCGACCACGCCAACAAGCCATGAACACGAAAGGGCCCGGTGATCATCACCGGGCCCCTAGTTCTCCTCATCCTGCCGCGCGAAAGTCAACCGCCGTCGGTGGAAAGACTCCCGGTAAAGAGGTAGTCATTGGCTGAAACACCCATATGACAATTTTGGCAACCGGGAAGCCTGCCCTCCATTGCCATGCCGTTGGGCATCGTATCCAGCTCACCAGTGGCGAGATGCTTGGTAAAAAACCAATCAGCGTGCTCAGAATTATACCCTGACACCTTGTACATGACCGTCACGGCCGCAAGCGTACTGTCCGGCATGTAATTCTCCTTCACGACGATGGCGCCGGCCGGCATTGTCCCAGCCTGACTCGCAACGGCTCCCATCGCAACATCGTTCATGTACGTCGTGAGCAACATGCCATGGGGTTCGTTTCCGGAATACAACCGACCTTTCCCGGGCCACAAATCCCAATTCGAGGCATAGCTCACGTCTTGGAGATAAGACCACATGCTCGCCCCGGTCGTATCCGGGGGTGCGGTTGTCATTGTCGCCTGGTCGGCAACGGCTGTATCAGCCGCGTCGTCTCCGTCCTCGGCCGGCGAACAACCGGCCGTGGCAAGTGCGGTCCCGACCGCCACGACGGACAGCAAGTTTACGATTTTCATTCACCCCTCCTGGGTCGTGTGGTTAACCGTTATCGGAACGGACAACCGTATATGGATGTTCCCGGTTTCTCCTGTTTCCATCCCGGGCGGTGGTCGGAGGGCCCTCCGTCACCTACTTTGCTATTCCTTAATAAGGAGCAACCCATTTTCGGGCCCCAACCAACCTACCTGCAGCCCACGCTATCGGTAACCATGCAAACCGCTCTCGAACAGATCGTCAAACTGTCCAACGCCATCGGCGCTGATGAAAGGCTGGTTCAGCCCGGGGGGGGTAACACATCGATCAAAATCCAGCCCGCGAACAACGGAGAAGATCAAGACCCCCTCTTGTTCGTAAAGGGAAGCGGAACGGACCTCCGCTCGATCCGACCAGCTGGTTTCACGCGCTTGACGCTCCGCAAGCTTTCCGCGTTGCGCGATGTCGATGAGATGAGCGACACGGACATGATGGAGTTCATGGCAACATGCATGGTGAATTCTCGGGATCCGTTTCCAAGCGTGGAAACACCGCTTCACTCGATCTTGCCCTACACCGTCATCGTTCACACACACGATATCGCAACGATGAGCCTGACGAACCTCAATGATTCGGCAGCAGAACGATTGGTGCAGGATCTGTTTGAGGATCGGATCATGTACATGCCGTATGCTCGACCTGGCTTCCCACTTGCCCGACTGGCCAGCGAAATCGCCGACGCCATACCACCGGAGGCTGTCGGCATGACACTCGCCCACCACGGCCTGGTCGTCTGGGGCCACGATGTGGACACATGCCAGAAGAATCTGAACGGCGTCATCGAAACGATCGAAGGCTACATTTTATCAAAAAGAGGAAAACCGAAGGCACCCTCCCACAAACAGCCTCCACTATCGGAAGCCCAACGGCACGAGTACGCAGAACTGTTGCTACCCGTCATACGCGGCGCTATGGCATCGGAAGACAAAGTTGTTTTACACTTGGATGATTCCGACAATACGCGAGCAACGATCGAAGATCCGACGTTGATCCAGCTGACACGCCGTGGTGTTGCGACACCAGAACATGTGCTGCGAGCCGGCAAAACCCCAGTGTGGCTGATCTTGGACTGGAAAACATCTCACGAGGCCTTGGTCGATAGTACACAAAAGCAGATTCAGACCGCGCGGATGGAGTACGGCGAATACCACGCACGCAACGCCCATAACGGCGAACAACCACTGACGGATTGGGCTAAGGTGTTCTTGATCCCGGGTCTGGGCATCGTCACCGCTTTCAAAGATAAAAAGAGCGCCATTGTTGCGAACACGTGTTACAAGGCCACCATCGAGTCGGTA
Organism: Gemmatimonadota bacterium; assembly: GCA_036679565.1. Taxonomy (GTDB): domain Bacteria; phylum Gemmatimonadota; class Gemmatimonadetes; order Gemmatimonadales; family GWC2-71-9; genus JAZDDC01. The sequence goes on along the minus strand of JAZDDC010000512.1, from coordinate 2,775 downwards.
AAAAACGCTGAAGCACTGGGGGGGTTTCGATTTCTGCCGGAGGATCAGATTTTCGAGTTCGAACACTGGCAACTCGAACGAAGGAAGGTCGATGAAGCAACCAAGCGCGAGCGAAAGGAAAAACTACTGCCACGACACGTGGCGCTCATCGTGGGTGGTGCGGGTGGAATAGGCCGAGCAGCGGCGCAGCGTTTTGCCGAAGAGGGGGCAAACGTCATCATCGCAGACATCGATCCCGACGCCGCTCACAAAGCAGCTAAGGAAATTGCGGAGAGTCACCCCACCCGCGTCGTTAGCGTGGCTTGCGACGTAACGGACGAAGGCTCGATTGACGCCGCGGCAAAGAAAGCCGTCTTAGAATTTGGCGGGATCGATTGCCTGTTCTACACCGCGGGCGCGGCACCACGGTTCGCTCGTCTGACCGACATCGAGCGCGACGATATGCAACACCAATTGGAAATTCACTACCTTGGTGGAGTGCTGGCCATGCGAGCAGCCGCACGCGTCATGACTCGCCAACAAACGGGCGGATCCATTATCTTGTCTATCTCCAAAGCCGCCGTCAGCCCCGGCAAAGAAGCGTTAGCCTATGGGGCAAGCAAAGCCGCCCTTCTCCAAGCTATGCGAGTCGCCGCTGTGGAACTTGGCGAACATCGTATTCGAGTCAACGCCATAAACGCCGACCAAATAGACACGCCCATGTTCCGACGCTTCGTCGCCGAACGGGCGGCAAGTCGCGGTGTATCCGAAGCACAGCAACTAGAAACTTATCGTGGGCGCAATACCATGGGGGTTTCGCTCATACCGTCCGCCGACGTTGCCACATTGGCGGTACTGCTGGCAAGTGATCGATTTCGTTACACAACCGGAGACATCATTACGATCGACGGTGGGCTACCCGAGGCATTTCCTCGGTAAGCGGTATGGCGGTAGGGCGGTAGGGCGGTAGGTTGTTGCGGCGGACACGGCATCAAACACAACTCCACAACCACACCAATCAGCCGAGGAGTAACATGCCAGAGAAACGCAGATGGTGCAGCAGTACCAGGAAATAAAGAACGCAACATCCGGTGAGAGCTGGCGCGGCAAACGGATGCTTACGGCAACGCCACAATAGCACAACACCAAGCGAAACAAGCGCAATCTTCGCGAGCACAAACCCCAACGCATTGTTCACGACGAGATCACGCATGAAGGCGTTCGCCTCCTCCGCGAGACCAACCCGAATCCAGTACAGCGTGAACACAGCGTCCAGGAGATTCAAGATGACCAGGCTCTTTGCAACACGATGGAGATAACTAACTTTGGAATCAGTTAGTTGCCGTTCCGCACATGGTAACGCTCCACTGAGTCCAGAGATCGCGAGATGCTCGGTTTGGCGCACAGGTTGTCAGCCCTGGAGGGCACGAACACCCACCGCTGCGAGAACCCGGCATCCCTACTAGGTGGCGGCCAACGAACGGGCCGTTGGCTCTGAAGAAGGGCAAGGTTCGTGCGATGGGCCGTTCGCGATAAAGCCCTAGTAAATCACACCGTTTTCTTGAACGCCGGGACGCCGATCGTTGCAACGACACCACGGAGACGACATGTTCGGTGGGGTCACTCGCCTCTCAACGAAATCGTGGGCAGCAATTGTGAGGCACGCCGTGCCGGTTGCAGAATGGCAATCAAACCCACGACAAACAGAATACCTGTCATCACGACGTACGTGAGCGCGTGCCAAGACGAAACACCTACAACGAAACTCCCCAATAGTTTCCCAAGACATGCGGCTAAGAAGACTCCAACCACGGAGCCTACAAGCAAAAGACGCGCGCCCTGTTTCACTATCAAGAAAACGACGTCTCGTTTCTGTGCGCCCATTGCTACACGAACTCCGATCTCGTGAGTCCGTTGGTTGACCGAGTACGCAATGAGCGCATAAAGACCGACGGTCGCGAGAACCAACGCAATTGTTCCCGCCACGACGAGAACGACGCCGGAGACACGTTGGGAAAACTGGACGTATCGCATGACGCCACGGATGGGACCCGTATTGACGATGCTCGCCATGGGCTCCACCCGTCTAATTTCTCGAATAAGATTCGGGATGACCTGTGTAGCAGTCGGCGCCGTCCGCAAGTGAAACGTCATCAGACCACGGTAATGTTGCCCATGTGGCAGGTACAGATACGGCCGAGGGGATTCGATCACTGATCGATACTTGATATCCTTGACGACACCAACGATCTCCACGTCCCGTGTTTGATCAGCACTTTCCAAGAGCTGCACATGACGTCCGACGGCAGCGTCCGCACCAAAGAATTCCCTGGCCATTGACTCGTTCACGATAGCAACTCCCGGGGCGGCCAACCTGTCAACCACCCGGAACTCCCGGCCCGCCAACACGGGTACACCGAGGGCATGGAAGTACGATGCAGAAACCACGTTGTAATACACCGCCGTTGGAGACCCCGCAATTTCAACATTGTACCGACTCGCTTGGGAGGCCAACGGCATGTAACGCGCTAACGCCACGGACTCGATTCCCGGGATCTGGGCCATGGAGCGCGCGACGTCCCCGAAAAATGCGATCCCGGCAGGCCCGTCATAACCGAGAAGGTCGAGATCAACGGTGCCGATCGAAACACGATCTACTCCAAAACCGGGATCACCGTTGCTTGCGCGACGCATGCTGGCACCCAATAGACCGGCGCCGATCAACAGTGTGAGAGACAGGGCAACCTGCATCACGACGAACACGTTCCGCAAGCGGGATGCGTTGAGCGTTCCACG
>JAZDDC010000511.1:0-6140 GCA_036679565.1 Gemmatimonadota bacterium | reverse complement strand
CATTGTGAGTATTACATTGTGACTATGCGGAACATCGGTTTCTGACCCGAAAAGAGAGGACATTGGGAATGCGGAACGTGTTGGCTATGACCACGCTGCTGACGGTCGTTGGATCGGCGGCCATGGGGCAGACACATGGCGACGAGCAGGCCGAGGCCCCCTTACGCGTGCATGGCGGTCGCTTGGTGGTACAAGTCAAAACATCTAGCGGCAACGAGTTAGACTTCCTGTTGAGCACCGGTACCCCAATGACCGTATTCTCCGAGTCCGGAGCGGCACGAGCGGGGGATCTGACCAAACTCACTTTGGGCGGAATACCCGTCCCATCGGAAGAGAGTCAAACGATTCCTGATGAAGATCTCCGTGTCGCCGGAAAGGTCTTGGACGGCATCATCGGCTCGAACACACTCAGCCAGTTCAACGCACTCATCGACGTACCGGGCGGACGACTTCTCCTCAAACCCACCGGCCGATCCGTCTCCTGGGACGGGGTGCACTTGTCCGAGCCCATTCGCCTGATGGTGTATCACGGGGTCGTGTTGGGACTCGAGGTCGTGTTTGGCAACAACAAGTACAATGCTGCGCTCGATCTCGCTCTTCCAACGTTAGTCGTCAACGAACGAGTCAAGACGGACATGCACATCGAGGCAGAGGATGTCGGTACGCTACGGTTGGGGAGCACGACGCTCTCGGATCTCCCCGTGCGCGTACGCGACAATGAAAACTTGCGCCGGTGGTCACCCAACGGCGACGGATTCGTCATGGTGGGTGCCCCAATCGCATATGACTGCGCAATCTCCATCAGCTTCTTGCACCGGGAAATGAGGACGTGTATCCGATGAGTCAGGATTTTTTGGGCGAGTTCGAACAAATGGTCTTGCTCTCAATCCTCCGGCTGGGCAATCGCGCCTATGGCCTCGCAATCAAGGATGAATTGGAGAGGGTCGCCGGGCGAATGCCATCCAGTGGGTCGCTGTACACGACACTTGACCGGATGGAGAAGAAAAAACTCGTCGAGTCGTCCGCGGGCGAAGTCACCCATGAGCGTGGCGGACGTCCACGACGTTACGTGGGTGTCACCGCGGCAGGCCAAGCACTTTTAGTCCGTTCACGCACGCGTCTAATGGCGCTTTGGAACGGGCTAGAGCGAACACTCGACCGATGAGCGGTCACCGTCCTCCGCGTTGGCTCGATTGGATCCTCAACTGGGCAGTTCCCATGGGATTGTCCGGGCAGGGCACGCTCGGTGATCTGGCCGAAGAATTTGGGAGACGCGCATCCGTGTCTCCGTTCCGCGCACGATTCTGGTACGCCAGGCAAACGGTGTCAATCGTTGCGTATCGAATCACTTCCGGAAGCGATAGCAAGAGTTCGGCAACCAATTCGGATATCGTGATGGACCTCCGGTGGTCCTTCCGTTCCATCTTCAGGCATCCGGGTTTCTCATTTGGCGTGGTTGCAGTATTGGGTTTGGGGTTAGCGGCCAACGCCGCGGTGTTCTCCGTCGTAGACGGAACGCTTCGCAACACGGTGTGGTGGAGCGAACCGGATGCAACCGTAGCCATCTGGCCGGATAACCAGTTCTCGTTTGGGCAACTTGACCTCTATGCCGACGAACAATCGGTTTACGACGTCGTTGGCGGTTACGTCGAGCTTGCTTTTGCGCTGCGCACCCCTGACGGCGAGAGCGAAAGTGTGAACGGTGTGTCCATCACACCAACATTGTTTCGCGAACTCGCGGTGCAGCCGTCTTTGGGTCGTGCCCTTGCCGATGACGACGCATTCGTCGGTGTGGAGCCGGTCGTGGTCATTGGCGAGGCACTTTGGAGACGCTCCTTCGGCGCCGACTCGGCGATCCTCGGAAGTAGAATCAACGTTGGCGGTGCACCAGTCACCGTGGTGGGAATTCAGGGAACGGGCGGTATGGCTCCGGGCGGGCGGGCGCAACTGTGGTTCCCGTTGGTGGTGGATCCGCGGGACGATGATTTTTGGAAAGCACGGAGTTACACGCTGGTTGGTGTTCTCCAAGAAAGCGCCACACTAAACAACGCCTTCGACGATCTGATGGCGTTCACCGAGCGACTGTCGCAGCTGTTTCCCATGTTTTTCCCGCGGGGTTTCGCCAACGGGTTGGCAAGTGTCACGCGGGCCGATCATGCACAACGCAGCATGATCTCGACGCCACTGATGCTGCTGCTGGCCGGTACGGCGTTACTCATGTTGGTCACCGCACTCAACGTTGGCAACCTACTACTCGGCCGCGCCATCGATCGGCGCAAGGAACTGGCACTACGAACCTCACTCGGTGCCGGTCGTGGTCGCATCGTTAGGCAACTGTTGGTGGAAGGTTTTGTGTTGACCACACTCGCCGTCGGCTTGGGCCTCGCTATGGGCTCGTTTGGTGGACAATGGATTGCAGGGCTCTTCGTGGAGGAGGCGGTTGTCACAAGTAGCTCGATCCTGTCGCCCACCGTTTTGGTGTTTTCGTTTCTTGTTTCAGCGCTGGCCTGGTTGGTGTTAAACGGGGCCCCAATCGCTCACTTTCTGCGCACGCAACGCTCGGGCATCAACGTCAAACCGGACTCAGGCGCTGGCATGCAGCGATTTCTTGTCACCGTGCAGGCGGCGCTCGCAACATTGTTACTCGTCTCTGCAACTTTACTTGTTGCGACAGTGGACAACCTTCGAGAAATACCACTGGGCTTCGACACTCGCGGACTCGTAACACTCGAGTTGTCGCCGCCGGAAGACCGTGTCGAGTCCGTGCCCAAGGCGCGTGACCTGTATGAACGATTGGTCGCATCTGTGCAGAGTCTTCCAGGCGTGGAAGCCGTTGGACTCACAGGTTGGTTACCACTTAGAGCATTGGCACCGGCAACACCCATCAATCTTCAAGCCGCGCCCGTTGACCCGCGAGAGGCCGTCTCGGCGGCGATGCAAATGGTTGACCCTGGGTTCTTCGAGACCTACGAAGTTAAACCTTCGGCGGGGCGACTGTTACGCTCCGATGATCGGGCCATGGTGCCCAGCGCCGTTGTAATCAATCAGACACTCGCCGAGATGCTTTGGCCCGACGGATCCGCGGTTGGACAAATGATCGCAATTGACCCGCACGCCTGGAATACTTGGGCTCCAATCGTTGGTGTTATACCGGACATTCGTTCCGGCGAAATCACCGGACCAATCGGACCCGCACTCTACGTGTCACTGGCCGAAAGTCCCTCGCGCGACGTTACGCTGGTTGTTCGCACAGCGGGTGCGCCGGCCAGTTTGATTCCGATGCTTCGCCGCACGGTGAGGGAAGTCGATCCGTTAGTACCCATTCGCGCCATCAGCGAAATGAACGACGTCGTTCGTGCCGCGTACGCGACCTCGTGGGTGATGATGGGTCTGTTGACCGTGTTGGCCGTGCTGGCCACGGCGTTGGGCGCAATTGGCATCTACGCGGTCTTGGCACATCATGTCGCGCTCAACAAAAAGGAGATTGGCGTACGCATGGCATTGGGTGCGCAGCCCGGCATGGTGGTTAGGGGCGTAGTCCGTTCGGGACTCGTCCTCGCAGGCATCGGCATCTTGATTGGTTGCGTGGGCGCCGCAATGTCAATGCGTTTTATCGAGACATTGTTATTTGAAGTGTCAGCGCTGGCACCGGCCGCTTTCATTGCACCGGCAATCGCGCTTGCCGCGGCGGCGGCGCTCGCAGCGTGGCTTCCGGCCACACGTGCGGGACGTCTGCCACCCGCGGACGTACTGCGGAGTGACTAACAATGTTCCATGTTACGTCGCAACGCATGGCACTAATCACCGCGCGGGACCGCGACTTCACGTCTGGGCCGGATGCTCAGCGAATCCGCACGTTAAAACCAAAGTGTGCGTTAGCCCCCACTTGGAAACCTCGAACCAACAGATCCCGGAGTAACAACTCGCCGAACGGGCGCACAAACGGAAGTGGAAGTTCAATCGAAATGATCGCGACGTCGGTCCGCCTGGTGTTTGATGTTTCGACGTTTCGCCGCACGTCTCGCCAGCGGTACCCAGAATAGCTCAGGCCGTATCCCAACGACAGCGGCGTGCCGACCCCAAAAGGTCGCACACGACCAGTCACGAACGTTTCCCACGCGTACCCGCTCAAAACAGCTGGTCGATTGAACAAATCCGGGACGAAACTCACCGACCCAGCAATCCCCAGGATGTTCGTCAATCCGACGTAAGACTGCACTCCATAGCGATGCTGTTGCACGTTGCCCTGCGTGAAATCGAAACCGGTGTGCAGGCCGATGCTGAACTCCGTCGGGGCGTCCTGCGCACTTAAGGCAGCGGGAAGCCCGATGAGGCCGATCAGAAAGGAACGCGCGATGCAGTATATCATTTTGACCTCCTTCTACAGTTCGCGAAACGAAGCGCAACGAGTGACCACCTGGCGCGGGCCCTTTCAAAGGCCCGCGCCGCAAGCAGCCGGATCGCTTAGGATAAAGAACCCCACCCCGTATCAAGCGTAAACACGAGCGATTCTCGCACCGTTGCGGGCACTGGCGCCCAATCATCGCCGCCGGACGTACTTCGGAGCGACTAACAGATCACGGCGAAAACCTGTCGAGCTTAGGATTCGTCGAATACTGCTGTCCAGTTCTGTATATAGATAATCTCTGTTCCCCCGCGCAGCCGTACCATCACGAACCGATCGCCGTCAGGGTGCACATCGTAGTTGGCGTGCGGGTTCGCGGGTTCCATGTCACGAGTGGAGAACAATTCGGTCCTCGAAGTAACACGCAACGGCGGACCCGGATCCAGTTGAGCCGACACAAGCACATCCTCAGAACCGGTCACGTGGCGGTAGAATAACTCCCGACCCAACGGGTGCCACACCGGCGCTGTTCCTCCATCACGCGACACCACGACTCGACCCTCCGAGCCATCCAGCCGCCGGACAAGGACCTCGGGTCTGCCAGTATCGAAGGATTGATATGCAAGCCAATTCCCGTCAGGAGACACTGCCGGATACGCGTGTAGCGGGCGGGCGCCTGGAAACGGAATCGGTGTGCGATCGCCTGACATGGAGATGGTCTCGAGTTGCCATGCGATTCCCTGCACCGCGATTGCGATCAGACGAGAACCGTCCGGAAACCAGCTTCCCGTAACGCGATCGGCATCCGTACCAACAAACAGCGACTCAGGCGGCGAGGAACCGTCCGCAACGACTTGAAAGAGCCCTCGGTACCCGCCTCCATCGGCCACAGTCGAGCTATACGTCACCGAACGGCTATCGGGTGCCCATATCGGGTCGTTGACATTGCCGGTAAACGTGATCTTCAACGGCGTCTGGTCAACAAGGTCGATCGTCCAAAGGTCGCGACCCGTCGCGTCGGCGATGTCCATGACAATCGAACGCCCATCCGGTGAAAAACGCGGGCTGTGATACAAGCGAGGTCGATCCAACATCTGCGTGACCCGACCCGCGCGATCGAGCACAACAAGCTCGCGAGGCTGACCGGCCACGTAGATGAGCTGTCCGCGATCGGAAAGGTCAAACTGGGCAACTCCGTCACCGGTCGCACCGTGTACGTCCTGGGCTAACGTAACTGTTGGGCCGGTCAACTCAAGTTGTTCCAGGTCAAAAGCCGACGCGCGCAGACGACCGTCCGGCTCCGCCCACACCAGGTGTCCGCTGGATGCGTACATGCCACGCACCCCCGGCCCAATGATCGTGTGTGCGCCGGTGTTCGGATCGATCACGGCCAGTACCCGGTTCGCAAACCCCGACCCGTTCGCTACCATGACTAAAAGCCGCCCATCGGGGAGCAGTTGTGGAAAGGAGTGGCTGAGTTCTCCGGTCAGCGTATCAACATCAGTGATTCGCTCAGGTTCGACGCCCTCTCGCGAAACCCTGAATACTCCGGGCCGTCCTTCCGTCCCACTTTGTGATGGGCCTTCGCCAAGAAGAATCGACCCATCCAGCGCCCACGTGATATCGGCGGGGCGCGGACCCGACACAATCTGGACGGACTGGCTACCGTTTATCGAAACAGATCGTACATCACCATCCGGCGTAGAAAACACGATGCGTTCGCCATCCGGCGAGAACACGGGGCTGCCCACCCCTTGCAATCCGCCAATCCTCACAGCCTCTATCTCACTGATGT
>JAZDDC010000510.1:0-23459 GCA_036679565.1 Gemmatimonadota bacterium | reverse complement strand
CTATGCGTGCACAATTGGACACCGTCGATCTCGTAGCGGTACGCAAGTATGAGCGTCGCTTTCGCCACGATGTCATGGCGCATGTCCACCATTTCGGCGACCAAGCCCCCGAGGCCCGGCGTGTTATCCACTTAGGCGCCACGTCATGCTTCGTTACGGACAATGCTGATTTGATCGTGCTACGGGAATCGCTTCGGCTCCTGTTGGGACGATTGCGCGTTGTGCTTCGCGCACTGAGCGATTTTGCCGTCATGTACAAGGCAATGCCAACGGTGGCGTACACGCATTACCAGGTGGCTCAGCTCACAACAATCGGTAAGCGCGCGACATTGTGGCTACAAGACCTCGCGTCAGACGCAGACCAGATTCGGGACGCCCTGGGCTGGATACCCTTTCGGGGTTGCAAAGGCACAACTGGAACACAGGCAAGCTATCTCGAACTTTTCCACGGCGACGACGAAAAGGTACGGCAGCTAGATCGGCGTGTAGCCGCGTCGTTCGATTTCGAGAATGTGGCCCCCATCACCGGTCAAACGTATCCCCGGAAGATTGACAGCCGCATCCTTGATTTGGTCGCCGGGTTGGGACAATCCGCCTCCAAGCTTGCGACTGACGTCCGTTTGTTGCAACACGAGGGCGAGGTACTGGAACCAATCGAGAAGGAGCAAATTGGATCGAGTGCTATGGCGTACAAACGTAACCCGATGCGGTGCGAGCGCATTTGCGGACTTGCACGTTACATGATTTCCGCTCGAGATAACCCGGCATATACGGCAGCCACTCAGTGGTTCGAACGCACCCTTGACGACAGCGCCAACCGCCGCATCGTGTTACCCGATGCGTTCATGGCCGCCGACGCTGTGTTAGTTCTCCTGGCGAATGTTTGCGCCGGTTTGGAAGTGCGCGAAAACACGGTTCGCCGCAACGTCGATCGCGTCATGCCGTTCATGGCCACCGAACGGTGGATCATGCTTGGTGTTGAGGCGGGCGGTGACCGTCAAAACTTACACGAAATCATTCGGCGCGAGAGTCGCGCCGTTGAGCACGCCATGGAAGCCGGGGCCAGCAACGACCTGCTCGAACGTTTGTCAACGCATGATGAGTTTGCATCGTTGGACAGTGAAACGCTCCAACGAGAACTGGATCCATCTCGCTACGTGGGGAGATCGCCAGCGCAGGTCGCCGAGTACATGGCAGAACACCTTGCACCGTTGCTTGAAACCCTGCACTCGTTCGACTTTGCGGACGACGGAGAAATAACCGTATGACGTTGACACCGTTGCTTGAGAGCACACTGCCCTTACCCATCCTCCGGAAAGGAAAGGTCCGCGAAGTACATAGCGTGGACGACGAAACAGTGCTCCTTGTTGCCAGTGACCGGATCAGTGCGTTCGACGTGGTACTGAATCAAGCAATTCCCGGCAAAGGTGCGGTACTCACGCAGATCAGCGCATTTTGGTTTGACGAACTCAAGGACGTAACACCAAGCCACTACCTAACGGCCGATGTCGATGAAATCATTGAACGGGTGCCAACGCTCAAACCCCATCGTAGTGAACTCTTGGGTCGCGCGATGCTCGCCCGGCGAGCCGAGACCATTCCTTTCGAATGTGTCGTGCGCGGATACCTCGTTGGATCGGCGTGGAAGGAATACGGACAGACAGGCACGCTGGCGGGGGAGCCACTTCCCGACGGTTTGATTGAAAGCGATCGATTCGATCCGCCAATCTTTTCCCCAGCCACGAAAGCCGAAACCGGGCACGACGAGAATGTCACGTTCACGACCCTGCGCAACGAACTCGGCAGCGATTTGGCGGACAAGTTGCGTCATATCAGCTTAACGTTGTACGCGGCCGGTCGTGATCACGCTGCGGCCCGCGGCATCATAATCGCCGACACGAAATTTGAATTCGGTTTTACCGCGAAGGGTGAGTTACTGCTCATTGATGAGGTCCTCACACCGGATTCGTCTCGCTTTTGGCCCAACGACGAATACCAACCAGGTAGGTCACAACGCAGCTTCGACAAACAGCCAATGCGTGACTACCTGGACGGCCTCCGCAAGGCCGGTCAATGGAACGGAGACGCGCCGGCACCGGATCTCTCGCCCGAAATCGTGGAGACCACGAGCCGTCGGTACCTTGATGCCTACGAACGCGTCACCGGCAAGACGATGAAGGCACTCGCGTGAAGATCGCCCCCGAAGGGTTGCCGTTCGTCGCCATAGGCGTCGGCCTGTCGTTGGGTTTGCTCGCGGCGGCCATCCGGTTCGAAGGGTGGTGGTGGATACCGTTCGCCCTTTCGCTGCCGGTTGCAGGCTGGGTTCCATACTTTTTTCGCAACCCTGACCGGAACGGGCCCCGTGGACAGCACGTGGCGATTTCACCGGCGGACGGGCGCATCGTGTCGGTTGAAGATGTCCACGAACCCGACTACATCGGTGGTGAGTGTCGCCGCGTGGCCGTGTTCATGAACGTTTTTAATGTGCATGTGAATCGATATCCCACCGCGGGGACGGTTGGTTATCGCCACTATCGACCCGGGCGATTCTTCAACGCCACCCTCGACAAAGCGAGCAAACACAACGAGCAGACGTCCGTGGGCATCGAGAGCCCAAACGGCGCTATTTTGGTCAGGCAAATCGCCGGATTGATCGCTCGACGTATTGTGACCGATCACCAACCTGGCGAGGTTGTGGAGCAGGGGCAGCGGCTGGGTCTTATCCGGTTTGGTTCCCGTGTGGAAATTTTCCTGCCACTCAACGCAAACGTGGCGGTGTCAGTGGGTGACCACGTCGCGGCTGGGGAAACGGTCATAGCGGAATGGAAAAAGTAAAACCAAAGACGCGGCGGCGGCGGCGGCCTGCGCGACGAGTTCGCCGAGTTGTCATTGTCATCCCCAGTCTCTTCACGCTCGCGAATCTCTTTTTCGGCATCTGGTCCATCGTCCTTGCGTCACAAGGCGACTACTATCGCGCCGGTTGGTGGCTTGCGATCGCTGGCATCCTCGACGTCCTTGACGGGTTATCCGCACGTGTCAGCAAAACGGGGACGGCATTCGGCGCCGAACTGGACTCGCTCGTCGATATCGTGAGTTTTGGCGTAGCACCCGCTGTGTTGATGTACCACTTGGTCCTGGCTGATCTCGGACCCTTCGCATGGATTTTCGGATTTGCGTACGTCAGCTGCGTGGCCCTTCGACTTGCGCGGTTCAATGCCCAACCAGAGGATCACGCTGGAGGATTCACTGGGCTTCCCTCCCCCGCTGCCGGACTCACTCTGGCAACGTACTATCCGTTTACCCAGACCGACTTCTTTCAAACGTACCTGAGTCACCTGCCGTGGTCCCAAATCGTACTTTTTCTGATCATGGCGTTGAGCCTGGCGATGGTCAGCAATGTCGGGTACGCTCGGCTGCCGCGCATTGGCCTTCGGTCGGTCAAGGGGCTGTTAGGTGCTGGGGTCCATGTCTTGCTAATTTGGTTTGCCATTGCGGACCGGGACATTTTCTTTTTCCCGCTAGGCATTGCATATCTTATGTATGGCATGTTGCGTTGGGTGGCGGCGGCGTTTGTTGAACGAGGCGACGAAGGAACAGAGGAAGAACAACCGGACCTCACGCTTCACCAAGCACCGGACACACCGCCCGACCAACGATCCCAACATGTATGATGTCAGCCCAGTCGTATTGTCCGCACTCACGCCAAACGATTTTCAATAGGCTCAAAGTCTCATGCCCCGATTCAAAGTTGAGGTGAAGGTCATGCCCCGGCCAACCCTATTGGACCCGGAGGGCCAAACGGTGGAGCATGCGTTGCACGCCCTCGGCTTTCATGGCGTCAAGGGTGTCCGGGTCGGCAAATCCTTGGTTTTCAATGTTAATGAATCAGACGCTGAGAACGCCGAAACCTCAGCAAGGGCCATGTGTGAGAAATTGCTTTCCAACCCGGTGACTGAAGACTTTGCGGTTTTTGTGACGGAGATCCTATAACGTGAGGGTCGCCGTGGTGCAATTTCCGGGGTCAAACTGTGACGAAGACACGGTACGAGCGGTGACTAGAGTGGGCGGAAAGGGATATCTCGTGTGGCATCGGGACAGCGAGTTGCAAGAGCCGGATGCGGTGATTGTGCCGGGCGGATTTGCCTATGGCGATCATCTGCGCGCGGGGGCCATTGCCCGCTTCAGCCCCATCATGGGGGCTGTCACCGCGTTTGCCAACGACGGCGGACCGGTCCTGGGAATTTGTAACGGATTCCAGGTGTTGTGCGAGGCGGGATTGCTCCCGGGAGCGTTGATGCGCAACCGAGATCAACTGTTTCTCTCACGCCCGGTTAGCGTCCGCGTAGAATCCACAGAGACGCCGTTCACCAGTGCGTACCGGAAGGATGATATCCTGTCACTTCCCGTGGCGCACGGCGAAGGCCGTTATGTTGCGTCATCGGAAACGCTGGCTGAACTCGAACGGGAGCATCGCGTGGTTTTGAGATACGCCACCGATAACCCTAACGGGTCGGAACGAGATATCGCCGGCATTACCAATCAAAATCGAAACGTGGTGGGCATAATGCCGCATCCCGAACGAGCCGTAGACTCCATTGTAGGCAACGAGGCCGGTCGAGCAGTATTCGAATCAGTTGTGCTAAGCCCGGCCCATTGAGAGGAGAACCCACATGAATTTGCGCATACTCGGCGGAGGCCTTGCACTCGCCACGACCCTTTCCGCGTGCGACAGAATCCCGTTTCTGGGTGGCGGGTCCGATGGACCCATTGCCGCAGCGGAGGGTTTTTGGGAAGCAGCCCAAGCTGGCGACATGGACCTCGCACAAACCTTCGCAACCGGCTCGGAAACTGTCTCCTTGAATGCACCCGACAGTGGTGGCCCGGGGATAACCGCCGTTCAGTTTGGTGATGCCATTGAAGAAGGTGATGTTGCAACCGTTCCAACGACCATCACAAATACGATGGCCAGTGCGGAGCCAAGTGACCTTGCCATCAACACGTCACTCGTGCGTGTCGATGGTGAATGGAAAGTCGATCTGGACAAGACAATGGACGAAATATCACGAGGCATCATGGGTGTCTCGATGACCGACATGGCACAGGCTATGGGCGATGCCATGGTCGGCGCGGTCCAAGGTATGGCGGAAGGCATGCAAAACGCTGCGGAGGGTGCCGTTAGTTCCCTCGCTCAACAACCCGCCGAAACAACACCCGTAACGGCGCAAACGGTTGCCCCGCCCAGGCAGCAGGTCGTTGCGCGGCAGTCCATAGCCCGAGAAGAACCGTGGATCCCACGCGCAGGTACCGTCAGCCCGGGCATGACACCCGAGCAAGTCGTGCAGGCGTGGGGAGAGCCTGTTTCGGATCGCCAATACGGTGATTGGATTTACATGTTCTTCAGAAACGGTTGCGAAAGCCGTTGCGGAACGTACGATGTCGTGTTCTTCCAAGGGGGACAGGTCGTGGATGCCGTCGTACGAACACCGGCACACACCTACACGGGAATTTCTTCGTCACCGCCGGACAATACTGCTGGATTCACACCACCAGCGGCAACCGGTACTATCGGAGGGAATGGATGACAACGGACAAGCCGAGCCGTTCTGAGGAGGAATATTTCGCAAAGCGGGAGGTGGAACTCAGGTTAGCACGAAAGCAGGCGGACGACGAAGCAGCAAGTGACGAAGAGCGCCGCAGTCACTACATGAAATGTCCAAAGTGTGGCGCCAATTTGGAAATCGAAGAATACCACGGTATCGAAATCGACCGGTGCTCGGAGTGCAACGGTATCTGGTTCGATGCGGGCGAAGCCGAACTCCTCACCGAGAAAGAGTCGGCGGGGTTTGGTAAGATTTTCGCGTCGATGGTGAGAGGAGTTCGCGCTAAGAAAACAGGAGAATGACGACCGCCGTGATCGGCTCTCAGGCCGGCGATCCAGACATCACACCAGACCTTGTACGGGAACACGGTCTTACCGAATTCGAGTACACGCGTATCCTCGACGTCCTCGGTCGAGAGCCCACCTTTACGGAGCTTGGCATTTTCTCGGCGCTTTGGAGTGAGCACTGCGCCTACAAGCATTCCAAACCTGTCCTCAAAAAGTTTCCGACTACCGGCCCTCAGGTACTGCAAGGCCCTGGAGAAAACGCCGGAGTCTTGCGTCTGGGCCAAGGGTGGGCGGTTGCGTTCAAGATGGAATCGCACAATCACCCCACCGCCGTCGAGCCGTACCAGGGTGCTGCTACCGGTGTCGGCGGAATACTACGAGACGTTTTCACGATGGGTGCCCGACCGGTGGCTGTTTTGAACAGTCTGCGATTCGGCCCGCTGAGTGAACCGCACAACCGATACTTATTCGGCGCCGCCGTCCGGGGCGTCGGTGACTACGGTAACTGTGTGGGTATCCCAACCCTTGGCGGTGAAGTTGCGTTCGCACCGTGTTACAGCGGCAATCCGCTTGTAAACGCAATGTGCGTCGGACTCGTGCGCGAAGAGAATCTCATGCGTGCAATCGCTTCGGGAGTTGGGAACGAATTAATTTCCGTCGGGGCCCGCACGGGACGCGATGGTATTCACGGCGCATCGTTCGCCTCTGAAGAACTGACGGCCAAGAGCGAAGCGCGAAGACCACAGGTCCAAGTTGGAGATCCGTTTACTGAGAAACTGTTGCTTGAGGCTTCACTGGAACTCATCGAATCTGGTCACATCGTAGCCATCCAGGACATGGGTGCCGCGGGTCTTTCTTCCTCCTCCGCCGAAATGGCTGCCCGCGGCGGCGTCGGTGTACAAATTGATACGGGACTGGTGCCGACTCGCGAGCCCGGTATGACACCGTACGAACTGTTACTGTCCGAGTCGCAGGAACGAATGTTGGTCGTGGGTTTCAAGGGGCAGTTTGAAGAGATTCGTACGATCACATTAAAGTGGGGACTGGATGCCGTCCGCATAGGCGAGGTAACGGATGACGAAATGTTCCGTGTCCTCCACAACAACGTTGTAGTAGCGGAAATCCCCGGTCCGGCACTTGTGGATGGTTGCCCCACATACGAACCCGAAGCCGTTGAAGCTCCCACGGCAAAAGCACGACGAGGCATCAAACCAACATCCAACGACCCTCCCTTGAACGATGCCTTTCGGGCTTTGTTGGACTCGCCAACTATCGCAAGTAAGCGGTGGGTTTTTGAACAGTACGACTCGACAATCCAGGCCTCCACCGCGGTTGGCCTTGGGGGCGACGGTGGCGTATTGAACGTTCCGGGCACCACGCTTGGAATCGCGGTCGCGACCGATGGAAATGCACGGTATGTAAAACTCGATCCGTACGAGGGTGGCAAAGCTGCCGTCGCAGAGTCGGCGCGAAACGTAGCCGTGACCGGTGCAAAACCCATTGGCATAACAAACTGTCTGAACTTCGGAAGCCCGCAACGGCCCGAAGTGTACTTTGAGTTCACCGAAGCATGCCGCGGTATGTCCGACGCGTGTCGGGCGTTAAACACCCCTGTGACGGGTGGGAACGTATCGTTTTACAACGAAAGCCCGTTGGGCGCGATCGATCCAACACCTGTTGTGGGCATGGTTGGAGTCATTGACAACGTTCGCAAGGCCGTGACTCCGTATTTCCGTCATCCGGGACACGTCGTGCTTCTTGTTGGAGAGACAAAAGGACACCTCGGTGGTTCTGCTTATTGGCGAGTAGTCCTGGATACCGTTGGCGGGTCACCACCACCCGTTGATCTAGAGGTCGAGCGCCGCCTGATAGATTTCCTCGTGGCGGCCATAGATCGGGAAATGTTAGAGTCGGCCCACGACGTCAGTGACGGCGGTTTGGGAATTGCCATTGTCGAAGCGTGTATCGGCGGCCCGTACGCGGAGGTCGGTCATGGAGCAACGATCGATCTCACCGCCATGTCGGGGCTTTCGGGCCCACAGGCGTTATTCGGAGAGGACCACGGTAGAGCGGTTTTGACCACCTCCACACAACGTGTCGATAAAGTGCAGGCGCTGGCCGAACACTACGGAGTTCCACTGAGCCGTGTGGGTGAGGTAACCGGTACAGGAGAAACCATCGTCTTTGGTCTGCAGTGCGGCCAAATCGCATTAGATTCAGGCATGGCGCGAGAGACGTACATGAATGCAATTCCCCGTCGCATGCAGCACGCGCTGGACCCTCTGGCAGCCGGCTAACAACATATGTGTGGTGTCTACGGAGTCCGAGGAATACCGGACGCGGCCCAACTCACCCACTTGGGGTTGTATGCCCTGCAACATCGTGGGCAGGAATCAACGGGCATCACGACGACGGATAAGCAGAGCGGGACGCACAATCACCGCGCCATGGGTCTGGTACAGGAAGTATTTACCCCGGCGGTCCTTGCGAAGCTCCCGGGCGACATTGCTATCGGGCACACGCGGTACTCCACTGCGGGTGTTTCCGGTATCGACAACGCGCAGCCCTGTTCGGTCAATTATCATTCAGGAGCGTTGGCCCTTGCGCACAACGGCAACCTGACAAACGCCACAACACTTCGAGAGGATCTTGTTCGGACGGGTTCGATCTTCCAGGGTACGTCCGATTCGGAGGTTCTCGTCCATCTCATTGCCCGATCCGAGGCACGCAAACCCGAGGATCAGATCCTGGACGCCCTGGAACGTGTTGAGGGGGCGTATTCGCTCGTATTGACCGTGGGCCGGGATATGTATGCCATCCGCGATCCAAGTGGGTTCCGTCCGCTTGTGCTGGGCAAACTCGGTTCCGGATATATTGTCGGATCCGAGACGTGTTCGTTGGACATTGTGGGCGCGCAATTCGAGCGTGAACTGCAGCCCGGTGAGTGGATCAAGATCTCCGACGATGGTGTGCGTGACCTTCCTCCGCTACCGTCGCAACCGGGCAGGCGATGTATTTTTGAATTGATCTATTTTTCGCGACCGGACAGCGTCGTTTTCGGTGAGTCGGTGGATCGCGCCCGCAGAAACCTGGGACGGAGACTCGCGGTGGAACATCCGGCGCCTGGTGCCGACTGTGTTTTCTCCGTGCCCGATTCGGCCAACGCCATGGCGCTGGGTTACGCCGAAAAAAGCGGCGTAAAGCTGGAGCATGGCCTCATTCGCAATCACTACGTTGGACGGACTTTTATCGCCCCTGCGCAGCAGGCGCGGACGGAAAAAGCTCGCATAAAGTTCAACCCGGTCCGCGAAGTCGTCGATGGCAAAAACGTGGTGGTCGTCGATGATTCCCTCGTTCGTGGCACGACGTCACTAAACCTCATCCGTATGATTCGCCAAGCCGGTGCGCGGGAGATTCACCTGCGTATTGCATCGCCCACAATTACGGGCCCATGTTACTACGGCATCAACACACCCACCCGCGGCGAACTCATCGCAGCAAACCACACTGTCGAAGAGATCCGAGAGCACTTGAACGTGGAAAGCCTCGGATACCTCTCCCTCGAGGGCACCCATGAGGCCATAAATGGAGGTCGGTCCGGATTTTGCGATGCTTGCTTTTCCGGCGATTATCCGACGGCCATGCCCAAAGATGCCGCCACCGAAGCGGAAGAAGAAATTCCTCTCACAGTTCAATAGAAGGGTGCTCCGGCCGGATGCTGGAATACCTCGACAAACAAGGCGATTTCCATGAAAACCGTCTTTTCCTTTGGAAACGGGCGCGCTGATGGCGGTGCCGATATGGCGGACATTTTGGGTGGCAAGGGTGCAAACCTGGCCGAGATGTGCAACCTGGGCATCCCGGTCCCACCCGGTTTTACGATCGCCACAGGGTTGTGTGGTGAGTACCTAGAGAAGCAGAAGCTTCCCGAAGGTTTAGATGGTGCTGTGCGCGACGCCATGGCGCAGCTGGAGCGCGTGGCCAATCGTCGATTCGGCGACGAGAAAGATCCATTGCTTGTGTCGGTGCGCTCGGGTGCCAGGGTCTCAATGCCCGGTATGATGGATACGATCCTCAACCTGGGACTCAATGACCGTACCGTCAGCGGCCTAGCCGCCCAATCGGACAATCCGCGATTCGCCTTCGACTCGTACCGCCGATTTGTCCAAATGTACGGAGAAGTCGTGTTCGGCTTGAAGGGAGACGGTCATCACCCGGATCCACTGGAACACGCATTAACCAAAGCAAAAGAACGAAGCGGCGTGTCACGCGATATCGACTTGGACGCTCGCGAACTTCAAGACCTCGTTGCTGAGTTCAAAGAGATCATCAGAACGGACACCGGTGCGACGTTCCCCGACGACCCATGGGAACAATTGTGGGGTGCGGTGGAAGCAGTCTTCAAAAGTTGGCAGACCAAACGTGCAGTGAATTACCGGCGTGTGCACGGCATACCTAACGACATCGGCACCGCCGTTAACATCGTCGCCATGGTGTATGGCAACATGGGCGAAGATTGCGGTACCGGGGTGGCTTTCACGAGGGACCCCTCGACCGGTGTGGCCAATTTGTTTGGTGAGTTCCTCACGAATGCCCAGGGTGAGGATGTGGTCGCCGGCAGGCGGGACCCGGAACCAATCGCGGCCATGGCAGACCGTCTGCCCGATGCTTTTCGCGCGCTCCAAGAAACCTGCACAAAGCTGGAAGACCACTTTAGGGACGCGCAGGATGTGGAATTCACCGTCCAAAAGGGCCAGTTGTACATGCTGCAAACACGGACCGCTAAGCGCACGGCGCGCGCGGCTGTGCGCATTGCGGTAGAGATGGTGCGCGAGTCACGGATCGACCAGCGCGAGGCGTTGTTACGTGTGCAACCGGAGCAGCTCGATCAACTTCTCCACCCCACGATCGACCCGCAGGCCACGTTGGACGTCTTGGCCGTGGGCCTACCGGCTTCACCCGGAGCCGCCGTCGGTATGGCGGTTTTTGATGCGGACACGGCACAGACACGGTCGGAAAACGGAGACCCGGTCATTCTGGTTCGGCGGGAGACCAGCCCGGACGATTTTCATGGCATGGTCGCCGCCGAAGCTATCTTGACCCAGCGGGGGGGGATGACCAGCCACGCGGCCGTCGTAGCGCGAGGAATGGGTACAACGTGCGTGGCGGGATGCAAGGAAATCGACGTTCGAGAGGGTGAAAAACGTTTCCTCGTCGGTGAGAGCGAGTTCCGCGAAGGTGATTGGATCACGTTGGACGGGTCCACCGGTCGTGTCATTCGAGGCAAGGTACCTCTGGTAGAACCAAACCTCGACGAAAACTTCGATCAGATTATGGCATGGTCCGACCAGGTGCGAATGCTTCGCGTCCGTGCCAATGCGGACAACGCTGCAGACGCCGACCGAGCGCGAAAATTCGGTGCAGAAGGCATCGGACTCTGTCGCACCGAACACATGTTCTTTGACGGGGAACGCATCACGGCCATGCGTGAAATGATCCTCGCATCAGATATTGAAGGCAGACGGAAGGCGCTTCGCAAGCTGTTACCGATGCAACGCGGGGACTTCCGCGAAATGTTCGAAGTCATGGATGGGCTTCCGGTCACAATCCGACTCCTCGATCCGCCACTCCACGAGTTCCTGCCCCACGACGATAGCGAACTAATCCCCCTCGCCAAGAGTCTCGGTGTGCCATTGGATCGACTCCGGCACACAGTGTCGGTCTTGACGGAAACCAACCCCATGCTCGGACATCGCGGTTGTCGACTCGGTATCACGTATCCCGAGATCACCGAGATGCAGGCGTGGGCAATCATCGAAGCCGCATGCGAAGCCGCCAATGCCGGAATATCCGTGTTCCCGGAGATCATGATCCCGCTCATTGCTACGGCGGAGGAACTGCGTCGCCAGGTGGCCGTCGTGAGAGATGTCGCCGAGCGGGTGTTCGCGGAACGTGATCAACGAATCGAATATTTGGTCGGCACGATGATTGAATTACCGCGAGCCGCATTGACCGCGGACGAGATTGCCGAGGTAGCAGAATTTTTCTCGTTTGGCACGAACGATTTGACACAGACGACATTCGGGTTGTCGCGTGACGACGCCGGTCGATTCCTGCCTATGTATGTAGAATCGGGCATCCTGCCGGCGGATCCGTTTCAGTCCCTCGATCGCGGTGGTGTCGGACGACTGGTTGGTGTGGGTGTGGGGCTCGGTCGGGAGCGGAATCCCAACCTCAAGATTGGCATATGCGGAGAACATGGCGGTGATCCAGAATCAGTAAAGTTCTGTCATCACATCGGGCTCAACTACGTTTCATGTTCTCCGTTTAGAATTCCGATTGCGCGATTGGCGGCTGCACACGCCGCCCTTGTAGAATCGGAGAAGGTGTGTAATTTACCAAGGAGGAATGACGTTGATATAAACGGAAGTGTAGCGTCAATCCAACAGTCGGCGGTTGCCGGCGCGTAGATTTTTGGTGGCAGACAAACGCGTAGGAGAAATCATGCAAGAACTGAAAAAACCATTCGTTAAGCCGACTGTCAAAGAGCAGGCTTCGTTGATCGACGTCACGCTGCAGACTGGTGGCGGTGGCGACGGTGGCGAAACTCTCTAACATTTAGACTGTAACCACCGAAGCGTGCCAGGGGCGTCAAAGACCCTGGCACGCTTTTTTGCACCTAACTCTTGTCTATCACCCGATTCCAAGTCAACGCGGACGACGCACGCATCCGTCAAACCGTCCAATCATGGTTGGACGGCTTGCGTCTCGAATTACCTGCACCCATCACGCTCGACATAACGCGCGGATTCGTTCCATCCCCCATCGAGGCAGGCAGGACGATCTTCGAACAACCGGCCGTTACGATTTCGCACGGTCCGCCTTCGTATGATTTGCGTGTCGCGTGGCGTGTTGCGCCGGCGTACGCAACCTTACCAAAAGATTCGACGCACATTCACATTGCCATCTCCGATGCAGGTGCCCATCGGCTCGATGATTTCCTGAATACATTTCTCATCACGGTGATCATTCTTGCGTTGCGTCGGGTTGGATGGCACCATGTCCACGCCGCATCGGCTGAAGATCCGTCGGGGAGGGGGTGGCTGATCGCAGGAGACGCACGGGCTGGAAAGTCCACAACCGCGGCCCTCATGGCCAGCCGGGGTTGGCGCGTGGGTTCAGATGACACGACATTTCTTGCCCGCGACAACGGGGCATTTTGCGCGTGGAGCACGAGACAGCCGTTGGCGCTCAGGCGGGGCGGACACACCCTTTTGGGTGACAACCAGTTCAAACGGAACACGCGAAGGAATAAATTTGTATGTTGGCCGGAACAACTCGGCGGTAGCTGGACCAACCGCATCGTGCCGGACATCATCCTATTCTCAAAGCCGGGAGCGCGAGTCACGACGTGCGAACCCATCAAACCAATTGAGGCTCTGGCGGAACTCGTCCGTTGGTCAGCTTGGGTAATGCTTGAACCCGACTTGGCCCAAAACCATCTGGATCTATTGAATACTATCGCACAACGCACCACCAGCTATCGAGCCCAACTTGGCAGCGATCTTTTTCAGGATCCGACCCGGTTGTCAGCGATCCTGCCATGACCGCTACCTACGTTTGCAGCCCGGACATTCGAATAACCGAATTGGATGGCGAAGGCATCGTTCTCCATCTGGCAAACCGCCGTTACTTCACGGTGAGTAGCAGCGGTCTCTTAATATTGAGCGCGTTGAAGACACAACAAACATTTGACCACGTGGTCGATATCTTGTTGGGGACGTATGACGTGAACCGGGAAGAGGCGTCGGAAACCGCGACCACCTTCCTCGCCGAATGTGCGGCGCATGGGATGGTGGTTGTAGAGAAACACCAGTGACCGCGTTACCACTCAGGTGGCGGTGTCGTGCGGCGGTGGCCTGCCTCGTGGTCCCAATCATGGTCAACAGGCTCTCTTTCGCAACCGTCGTGCGAAGGTTAGCGCAACGCCCCTCAAAACGTTTTGCACCATTCGACGATGAACAATTGGCAGGATGGGTCACGACGTTCCTCCATCGCCTCCCAGATCCGTGGTATCCCACATGTCTTCGCCGCGCAGCCGTCTTATACCATATCCTCAACCGCGCCGGGCGTGAAGTACGCATGTACCTCGGCGTACAGCGACCGGACACCGGTGAGATCGACGCGCATGCTTGGCTCGTCCTGAACGACCAACCCTACTTGGAGCCAACCAACACAAATCCCAGTCAGTACAAAGTTATCGCTCGCTTTCCCGACGAGTCACCGGCGGATCGCGACGAAAAAGACGCCACCCTCACGCCGAAGCGAGTTTGATATCGTGGTGCCGGTCAATACGGCACAACTGCTACTCGACACCCTTCGGCTTCCCGGGGTGTCCGATTCCGATACACTACGCACAAGATGGGGTCAAGCAGATACACGAGGAGTGACGGACCTGTTCAAACGCGAGGGTGGCGAACTTTGGTTGCACCGTCGCTTAAAGCAAATCGGGATCCGTGAAACACGATTGGTCGGCACGGAATTTTGGGACTCGTTAGATCGCTCAGCCAAGAAAAGCGTTGCGCAAAACCTACTCGTTCGCAGCCACGCCGAATACGTGGGGAACTTGTTCCTGCAGGATGGTGTGCCGCACGTACCCATCAAGGGCATCGCACGTCAAGCATGCACTACAAAATTCCCCTTCGCCAATTGCCGCGCTACACGCGACGTTGATATTCTCGTGCCATCCGACGCCACCGATGCCGCTTGGGAATGCCTGACATCAAACGGCTACCGGAAGTCAAGCGCGCTTACGCCTCCGGGGCATTTTCATCTGCCCCCGTTGGCAAACGACGAAAACATCGCCGTAGAGATACACAAGTCCACATCATCGTCCGTACCGCCCGATGAGGCGTGGCGACGTGCACAGAACATTGATGATCCGACCGAGTTACTGTGGCAGGGTCTTACACACGCGTTGGATCAAGGGTTAGAAGGGTTCTTTCTTCGATATTACTTGGATGCAGCAGTCGCCTTAACACACGGCAACATTTCCTGGGAGGTCGTCGTGGACAGGTTGCGGTCTGTTGAAATTCCCGACTATTCTCTGGCCGCCACCTGGTTGCTCGCAGCCAATCGTTTTACGACGACGGACATTTCTAAAACAATCGAACTACCGAGGCGAAACTTTCCGCTACTCCGGACCGGCACGTGGCGACTGACAGCCTATAGATCACGTTTCCGCAACAGGTCATGGACCCGCAAGCTTCTCGCCGAGGGGTTGCGGTCCGAATTGAACATGGGACTTGAAGGCCCGGTCCCGTCCACACCCTTCGTGCACAAGGTTCGCAGAATCACGTCTGCATTCGCAGCGCGACTGACATACCGCATATGGAGACGTCTCCGCTGGACGGACAACGCGGACTCAGCCTAGGACACGGATCAGTGCCTCGTTGAGCGTAGCGCTGGTAAACCGGTAGCCGGCGTCGAGTAAAACTGTTGGCACAACGTTTTGACTAGCAAACATCAACTCGTCTGCCATCTCGCCAAGTGCCAACCGCAACGGAAACGCCGGCACCGGCAGGACGGTGGGTCTCCGCAGCACTTTTCCAAGTTCACGCGTAAATTCTCGGTTCGTTACCGCGTGAGGTGCAACACAATTGACTGGTCCAGACAGATGCTCGTGTTCGAGAAGGAAACAGCACGTTTCGACCATATCCTCCAGTGTCAACCAACTCATGTACTGCTCGCCGGTTCCGAGTCGTCCGCCCAATCCCAGTTTGAACGGTAGGAGCAACTTGGATAGAAAGCCGCCACGCCGATCCAGCACCAATCCCGTGCGTAGAAACACCGTGCGGGTTCCCGCATGGGATGCGGCTAACGCAGCATCTTCCCACTCGGCGCAGAGGGTCGCAAGAAACCCCGTTCCCTGTGAAGACTGTTCGGTCAGTGTCTCGTTTGGGCGATGGCCGTAGTAGCCAATCGCGGATGCTTGGAGAAGTGTTCGGGGAGCGTGCCGACAGGTACCAATCGTTCCCGCCAGCAGACGAGTTGTGGTCAGTCGGCTTTCACGCAGGGTTTTCTTTCGCGACCGTGTCCAGGGCCCGCCAGCAATGCTCGCCCCGGATAGATGGACGACTGCATCGGCGCCCTCGAGGACCTGCGAATCCAACTGACCGCGGTATGGATCCCACCACGCTGTGCCATCACTCCGTGGGCTTCCACGCACGAGCCGGACAACATCATGCTCGAGCGCTCGCAACTTGCGGACAAGAGCTGTACCAACCAGTCCCGACGACCCAGAAATGACGACACGCATAATCAACACTCAACTTTCAACACTCAACTCTCAACTCTCAACGTCCAGCGATCTACCATACTCAACTCTGAACGTCCAGCGATCTACCAGATCGTTGGACGTTGAGAGTTGAGTGTTGGGCGTTCAGTGTTGAATAGTGGAGGCGCGGGGAATCGAACCCCGGTCCGAACCTCAATCTGAGGCCGCTTCTACGTGCGTAGGTTACGCTTAATGTCTCCGCCGGCTGGTGCGTAACCTACCGAACCGACGGACAATCATCCTAACGCTTGAACCGTCCGCGGATGAAGACGAACGACAGCAGCCTAAATTTTCAATACCCACCCGCCGCCTTAGGCAAGCTGCAGAGTGAGCAGGTGCAGCAAGCTAACTACAGCTTACGCAGCCAATGCCAGATCAGTGTTGGCAATTGTGATGTTTCCGGTGTTTTTTACCAGGGCACCAGATCCTGGACACGCAGCAACCACGTCACGAGACCCGTCGAAACCAGTCGCCCCCAAAAAACCTGCTTTTTGGGTGCTGGCGCGAAACGCGACAGTGCTAACTATATAATATACCAGAGTTTACGTTTTGTTCCAGGGCATGAGGCGAGCGGTTTTCAGCGCCCCATGCCCCGCGGAGGGATTAGACGACCGCTCGAACAGGGTCTAGATAACTGCTGAACAGCGCTTCGATCTCGGACATGGCCTCAATACCGTAAAGCCGTTGACGCAGCTGGCTCGCTCCGGGGAGCCCTCGGGTATACCACCCAAGATGTTTGCGAAACTCGATTGCCGTGCGACGCGAATCGCCCTGGATTTCGCCCGCGAGTTGGGCATGGCGCAAAGCGAGCTGGAAGCGTTCCGCGGCCCCCGGGGTGATCCTGGGGTGGCCGCCCTCCAGGAGTGCCCGCGTCTGTTGGAAGATCCAGGGGTTCCCGAACGACCCGCGCGCGATCATCAACCCCGCACATTGCGTGTGACGCCACAATCTGATCGCATCCTCCGCGGTCTTGATATCGCCGTTCCCGATGACAGGGATCGTCAGAGCATCTACGACCTGTGCGATTTCGTCCCAATTGGCTTGGCCGTTGTACATCTGGGTTCGTGTCCGTGGATGAAGTGTGAGGACCAGCACACCGGCGTCTTCACAGGCCAACGCAATTTCCACCGGATTACGTTGTTCTTCATTCCACCCGCTCCGGATTTTTGCCGTAACAGGCAGATGTGTGGCCTTCTTTACCTCGATCACGATACGTTGTAACAACGAGAGATCCCTAAGGCACCCCGATCCGCCGTTACGCCGGACGACCTTTTTGACCGGACAACCGAAGTTGATGTCGATGAAATCCGGGTCATAATATTGGGTGACGAGTTCGGCCGCTTCCGCCATGCCCGTGGGGTCAGCGCCATACAACTGTATGCCGATTGGGCGTTCCAGCTCGGTGAAGTACGCACCGTCATGTGTGCTCTTCACACCCCTGCGAAGGCCCTCACAGGACAAAAACTCGGACACCACGACGTCAGCCCCAAACATTCGGCAAATGCGCCGGAACGGCGGTTCTGACACGCCTGCCATGGGCGCAAGGAATAGCGGGACCGCGTGGTCCACAGGATAGGGAAACGGCATTACGCGAACTTAATTGAGGCCAAAAGGAGCAGCAACGGCGACGTTTGACAGGCCATACGAGGTGTCATACGTTTCGGGCCGTTTTGTCAAACACCGTCAGAAAAAAGCATATGCGCTTACGAGATTGTTTTTCGCAGGAAACCGTCAACCTCGACCTCCAAGGGGTCGAGAAAGATGATGTACTCCAAGAACTGATTCGCGTCTTCGGTTTGGACGAGAAATCAGAGGGCATGCTGTTCAAGATGCTTCAACGCAGGGAAAACCTGGGGTCCACCGGTATCGGTCAGGGCATCGCCATTCCACACTGCCGTTCATTGGTCGTTAACCGCCTGCGCGTGGCATTCGGCCGCAAGTCGTCCGGTCTGGACTTCAAGGCCATTGATCACAAGCCGGTACACAACATCTTCCTCATCGTGGCTCCGCCAATGGAAGTGTCCAATCAGTACCTGCCCGTGTTGGGTCGCATTGCTCAATTCGCTAAAGAGCCCGATGTGCCGGATCGACTCGCCACGTTGGAAACACCGGACGGTTTCCTATCGCTCTTAGAAGAAAAAGACATCTAGGCACTTGTAAGCCAGCCGCTCGCCGCCCTCTGGAATTTCACGTAGCCACTTTTACTCCCACTCGATCGTGGCTGGTGGCTTCGAGCTGATGTCGTACACGACTCTGTTCACCCCCGTAACTTCATTGATGATTCGATTGGCCATCCGCCCCAGGACTGCGGCTGGGAAATCAAACCAATCCGCCGTCATCCCGTCCGTACTGGTAACCGCTCGTAGGGCCACCACATTCTCATAGGTGCGGGCATCCCCCATCACACCAACCGACTGTACGGGGAGCAGCACAGCAAACGCCTGCCAGATTTCATCATACAGACCCGCGTTGCGAATCTCCTCGAGGTAGATGGCATCGGCCTTCCGCAAGATTGCCACCCCCTCAGGTGTCACCTCGCCGATGATTCGTATTGCCAGACCTGGACCTGGGAACGGGTGCCTACCAACAATATCCTCCGGCAGTCCCAGCTCGCGACCGACTCTCCGTACCTCATCCTTGAAGAGTTCGCGGAGCGGTTCAATCAATCCGAACGGAAGGTCGGGGCGTAAACCACCGACGTTGTGATGCGTTTTAATTGTGGCGGAGGGTCCGCCACGAGGCGACAACGACTCGATGACATCGGGATATAGCGTCCCCTGAACCAAAAACTCCACGTCGCCATCGACTTGGCCGGCCGTCTCCTCGAAAACATCAATAAATGCATGACCAATTCGCCGTCGTTTTTCCTCCGGGTCTTTGACACCAGCCAATCGGCCAAGGAATCGTTTACTGGCGTCGACGACGATGAGTTCGGCTCCAAGCTCTGATCCGAACGTTGCCTCGACCTGTTCCCGTTCGTTGAGTCGCAACAGGCCGTGATCGACAAAGATACATGTCAGACGATCACCAACAGCCCGGTGTACCAGCGCTGCCGCAACGGCTGAATCCACACCGCCTGACAAGCCACAGATCACCCGCTGGTTTTTGCCAACGCGATTCTGAATCTTCTCTATGTGCTCCGAAACAAAATCACCCGACGTCCAGTCCCTTGGAGCATTGCAGATGTTGCGGACAAAGTTGCCCAAGATTTCCGTACCTCGCTCCGTATGGGCAACTTCCGGGTGAAATTGTACCGCATACACTTTCCGCTTCACATCCGCGAAGGCGGCAATCGGAGCGTTGTCGCTGGACGCGAGCACCTGCATCTCGCGGGGTAACCCTTGTACCGTGTCGGCATGGCTCATCCAAACATTCAGCGAGTCACCAACAGCAAAACCACCGAACAAACCGTCGGCGTGCTGAATATCGACACGTGCGCGGCCGTATTCGCGTTCTTTGGACGCGCGAACTTCAACCCCAAGCCCTTGTGCCAAGAGCTGCATGCCATAACACACACCCAAGATCGGCACACCCAGTGCGAGCAGTTCGGCATTAAACTTTGGGGCGTCATGATCGTACACCGAACTCGGTCCACCCGATAAGATGATGCCCGCAGGCGCACGTTCTTCGATCCATGACCGGTCTCGATCTGGCCGCTCGATGTCGCAAAACACTTCCATCTCGCGGATGCGCCGCGCAATCAATTGCGTGAACTGCGATCCGTAATCGAGAATTAAGATTCCTCTACGTGTCAAGTCCAACGGCTCCTAATTTCGCACAGGTTAAAATGTCTCAGTCATCCATCCATATTGGTGTCGCACTCTCGGCTCGCCACAGATCGTCCAACTTTTCACGCCGCCGGATGATGCCGAACCGCGTATTGTCCACCAATACCTCGGCGGCACGTGGCCGCGAGTTGTAAGTGGAACTCATTGAGAACCCGTATGCACCAGCGCCACGTATTGCCAGTAGACCACCCGCTCCAACCGGTTCGAGAAGTCGATTCAACGCTTGATAATCACCACTTTCGCAGATCGGTCCGACGACATCGACCCGACCGGGTTCCGAATCTCCCCGCACACTCCCCGGCGTAACAACATCGATATCATGGAAGGCTTGATACAACATCGGACGCACGAAATCGTTCATTCCCGCATCGACGATCAAAAAGGAGTGGTCACCGGCCGGTTTCCGGTACACAACACGGGTGAGCAATACACCCGCGTTCCCGACGATGAGGCGTCCGGGCTCAACGAGCAACCGGAGGCCAATGCGTTTCAACATAGGCGTCACACCGGCCGCAAGTGCGTGGAGGTCCAAGGCGTTCGTGTCGCCATGGGACACCGCGAATCCTCCGCCAATGTCCACACTCTCCAAGGTGTCGATGCCACGACTGCGGATGGCATCGACAAGCGTGCCAAGGCGCTCCGCTCCGGTTTGGTAGGACGTCGGGTCGGTGATCTGCGATCCCAAATGCATTCCCACACCACACAACTTTACATGTCGTGTTTTCGTCATTCGCACGGCAAGTTGCTCGGCATGGTGGAACGGAACGCCGAACTTCATTCCCTTGTGTCCGGTCTGCGTATACGGATGCGTGTCAGTGGTTACGTCGGGATTAATACGAATACCGACTCGCACCAACTTCCCAAGTCTGGCGGCTATCGCACTGAGTGCATCGAACTCGACCTCGGACTCGACATTCACCAGACCGACGTCAGCCACCACGGCGCTTTCCAACTCGGCCGCGGTTTTGCCAACACCGCTAAAGACGATGTCCGCACCCGAAAACCCAACCTGTAGGACTCTGGCCAGCTCACCGCTGGATACGATATCGACACCGGCACCCAGGTCCCGCAAGAGACTGAGAATGGCGAGGTTGCTATTGGCCTTTACGGAGTAGTGAACCCGGTGCGACACAGCCGCCAGTGCGTCTGCCAGTGCCGTCCACTGATGTCTGATGGCTGCGGCGCTGTAAACGTACGTCGGTGTTCCGACAACTTGGGCAACGCGTTCGAAAACCGCGTTTGAGACGCCTAGTAGGCTTTCGCCCACACCGCCTCAGTAACTGCAGCTTTGCCGCACCACGTACATTTTGTGGGAGCGGGACTGGTTTTGAATTCTTCATCCGGGAGGACCCGAATGGTCGCTTTTGTTTGGTCCTTCACTGCGGTCTCGCAAGCTGGCGATCCACAATAGCCGCCAAACGCAAACCCGCCGGTCCCGTTCATAAAATCGATCAATTCGTCTTTCGTAACGTTGCGCCGAGAATTCTTCTCGCGTCGGGCCTTGGCCGTTTCCAGCAGACTCCGTTGCACTTGATCGAGCGCTGCTCGCACCGCTTCACCTAACACGTCGATCCGCGCCGGTACCTTCCCGCCCGTGCGACGAGCCAGAACCGCTTGTCCTTCCGACACGTCTCGCGGACCAATTTCCAATCGAACGGGCACGCCGCGAACTTCCCATTCATAATATTTGGCACCGGGCTTCATACCTTCTCGATCATCGACGCGGACACGCATTCCACTACCGACCAATTGATCGCGCACGGACTCAGATACTTGAAGGACGGCCTGGCGATCAGTGTCCGTCTTCCAAATCGGCACAATCACCACCTGAAGCGGAGCAAGCTTCGGCGGACATATCATGCCACGGTCATCGCCATGAGACATGATGAGTCCACCAATGAGCCGGGTCGATACTCCCCACGATGTGCTCCACACGTAGTTCAAACCACCATCGGCCGTTTGGTACTGAACATCAAACGCTTTCGCGAAGTTCTGACCGAGATGATGCGACGTACCGGCTTGTAGCGCCTTGTTATCTTGCATCAAGCCTTCGCACGAGTATGTCCGTAACGCGCCAGCGAATCGTTCCGCGTCAGTTTTTACTCCGGTGATCACCGGCATGGCCATCCATTCTTCCATGAACCGCCGATAAATTCCCAAGATCAACCGGGCCTCCGCCTCTGCCTCGTCATCGGTGGCGTGCGCCGTGTGTCCTTCTTGCCAAAGAAATTCGGTCGTTCGTAAAAATAATCGTGTCCTGAGTTCCCAACGGACCACGTTTGCCCATTGGTTGATGAGCAACGGTAAATCACGGTAGCTCTGGATCCACTTCGAAAACATGGCGTAGATGATTGTCTCCGACGTGGGTCGAATCACCAGTGGTTCCTCCAACTCCTTGCCGCCTCCATGTGTCACAACCGCGGTTTGCGGCGCAAACCCTTCGACGTGTTCGGCCTCTTTGGCCAGAAACTTCTCAGGTATGAGCAACGGGAAATATGCGTTTTCATGGCCGGTTTCTTTGAACATTGCATCCAGGTTCTGCTGCATCAGTTCCCAAATGCCATATCCACCCGGCCGAATCACCATGCAACCGCGTACGGGCGAGTGGTCCGCCAGTTGCGCTCGCATGACGACGTCATTGTACCACGCTGAGAAGTCCTCGTCGCGAGGTGTTATTCCTTTAGTATTGCTCATACGTTATCCCGTGCCACCAGCCACTTCACGTACCCAGTTGCGGTTGTTTCCGTTAGCAAAGAGTTCAACGATTTTGTCGAGGGTGATCCGTTGTTCCTCACCCGTCGTTAGGTTACGTACAACGCCCAGCTGGTTCTCGCGCTCCTCCGGCCCAATGATGACGGCCGCGGTAGCCTGCCGCGCATTGGCGATTTTCATCTGTTTCCCGATGGATTGCGGTTTAAGGGCATACTCCACGCGGGCTCCCCGATCACGCAGACTGTGTGCCAGCGATAGCACAGTCCGGATCTCGCCTCCGGTGACTGCCACGAGAAACATATCCAAACCGCCAGCCCCGTCTGCCGTCCAACCATGTTCTTTCAACAGTTCGCCTAGAACGACGTCGCCCATGCCAAACCCAACGGCGGGTAGATCGACACCACCCAGCGCCTTCAGCAACCCGTCATATCTTCCACCCCCGCAAATGGCGCGCAGAGATCGGCGGGCATCGAAAAGCTCGAACACGATGCCTGTGTAGTAGTCCAGTCCACGAACTATTGATAGATCCACATCGACAAAATCCCCCAACCCCATGGCCGTGAGCGCATCGAGACACTGAAACAAGTTATCTGATGCCGCCTCTTCGTCGGCGGCGGACAACGCTTGGCGAAGACCGGCTTCCCCCTTGATCCCTCCAATGTCCAGCACTTTTTGCGCGACAACTTGCTCGACCCCTCCCTGGACCAGGACAGCGAGCAGTTTTTCCGGTGTTTCT
>JAZDDC010000051.1:0-7262 GCA_036679565.1 Gemmatimonadota bacterium | reverse complement strand
ATTAAGCCTGATGCAGTGCAATCCGGGAAAGCGGGCAAACTCCTGGCGCATTTGGAAGAGGCCGGATTCAAAGTTGTCGCGATGCGAATGCTTCGTCTCAACCGTTCGCAAGCTGAGGCGTTTTATGAAGTGCATAAGGACCGACCATTTTTTGGCTCTCTCGTCGATTTCATGACGTCCGGGTCGTGCATCCCGATCCTACTGGAACGCGATGATGCCGTGGTGCACCTGAGATCCGTCATAGGCGCAACCGATCCGGCGGAAGCCGACCCCGGGACGGTACGGGCGCTTTACGCGGAGTCCAAAGAGCGCAATGCCATCCACGCCTCGGATTCCCCCGAAAATGCCGCGCGAGAAAGGGTATTTTTCTTTGCCGAAGCCGATCAATTGTGAGGACTCCAGCTACCAGCCGCCAGTTAATCTCTTTTCCTGCACGCTCAGCGGGTAGCGGGTAGCGGGCAGCGCGCCAGTTCCGCGCCGAAGGCGCGGAACTGGCGCCAAGTCCCACGCCGCAATACATTTAGCGGCTATGCTGCGCGTTGACCTCGCGGCGGCTGACGAGCGCCCCGTTGCGGTTTCGGGCGAGGTCCAGCCCAACGATAAAGCCCTCACCGGATTAGGCTTCCAGTTGAAAGTGCCTGTGAAGGCGGCTGGGCGCATTTCCAGTGCTGGAGAGGGCCGTTACTATTGGCGAGGTCAAATTGGCGCCTCGGTCCTAACAGACTGTCGTCGATGTTTGACGAGCGCGGAGACGGAAATCAATCTGGATGTGGACGTGTTGTTCACAGAACAGCAGGAAACTGATGATCCATCAGTTTACGTGATCCCGGAAGGCGTCCGTTTTCTGGACCTGGCCGAAACGATCCGTGAAGAGTTGGTATTGTCGGTCTCAGATTACAACCTTTGCCGGGACGACTGCAAAGGCCTCTGTCCGCGCTGTGGTGCGGACTGGAATGTCGGCGCGTGCAAGTGCAAGCCGGAACCGGACCCCAGGTGGGCCGGTCTAGAGGCCCTTCGTGGCACACCGCCCGGAAACGAGGATGAGTGAATGGCAGTACCGAAAAGGCGGACGTCTAAAAGCCGCAAGAACAAACGGCGCACCCATCATGGAGCAACCATCGTGGCAACTCAGGCATGCTCTCGGTGTGGTGACCCCCGCCGACCCCATCACGTGTGCCCAAGCTGTGGGTTCTATGGTGATCGAAAGTACGTTGAGGTAGAGGAAGGTTAGAATTGGCCCGGATCGCGTTGGACGCGTCCGGCGGCGACCACGCACCAGTCGAACCGGTAGCGGGGGCACTGGAAGCGGCGCATAATCTTCCCGAAAGCTGCGAGATCGTGTTGGTTGGGTCTCGTGCGGAAATCGAGTCGGAATTGGCCAAGCACGGCCCAACGCCGGGCCGGATTTCCATTGTGGACGCGCCCCAGAAAATTGGCATGGACGAAAAACCGCTGACGGCCATACGATCGAAGCGGAAGTCTTCGATCGTCGTTGGCCTGGACCTTCAGAAAAGCGGTGAAGTGGAAGCCTTCGTGTCTGCCGGCAATACGGGTGCCGTTATGGCGGCAAGCACATTATCACTTGGACTGCACAACGGTGTTCGACGTCCCGCCATCGCCACTGTTTTGCCAACAATGCGGCAACACATTCTCTTGCTGGACGCCGGTGCGAACGTCGATTGTTCGCCTAAAGAACTTGTCGGGTTCGCTCAGCTTGGCGCCGTCTTTGCCCGAGACGTGTTTGAACGGCCAGATCCGGTCGTGGGGCTATTGAACATCGGTGAGGAAGCGGAGAAAGGAAACACCGTGACAAAAGAAGCGCACGGACTCTTCACCGATAACCAACATTTTGCGTTTGCAGGCAACGTTGAAGGCGGTGACGTTTTGACCGGATCATGTGATGTGGTCGTCTGCGATGGCTTTGTCGGAAACATCGTTTTGAAACTCCTCGAGTCCGTTGGTCGCACATTTACCGTGATGTTTCGTAAATCTCTTGATGCCAAAGTTTTAGATAGCGGCGAAATGCGGGGAATTTTCAAGTTCTTAGACTATTCCTCATATGGAGGCGCCCCGCTTCTGGGTGTCCGGGGTGTAACGATCATCTGTCACGGCAAGTCGTCGTCAAAGGCAATTGCGAACGCGCTCCGGGTTGCACTGCGTTCCGTCGATGTGTGTCTGAGCCAGCACATCCATGACGAGTTTGTCGAGAATGGAGTTGTGGCGTGAGTCGAGTACGCGCTGAGTTGGTCGGGACCGGGCGTTATACGCCTTCAAAGATCATGACGAACGCGGATTTTGAAGCGTTGGTGGATACGTCGGACCAGTGGATTGTTGAACGAACGGGTATTCGTGAGCGACATATCGCTGCGCCGCATGAAACGGTTACCTACATGGGGAAGATAGCGTGCGAAAACGTTTTGGAGGCGGCCGGTGTTGACATCAAGGACGTCGGCGCAATCATTCTGGGTACCGCAAGCCCCGACCGTCTCTTGCCTTCGAACGCCTGCGACTTACAGGCAGCATTGGGTGCCACGAACGCGGCCGCATTCGACATTGGCGCAGCGTGCAGTGGTTTTCTCTTTGCCGCGAACGTGGCCGAAAGCATGGTTGTGGCCGGGACGGCGAACAACATCTTGGTGCTCGGTGCGGAACGTCTTTCAAAAATCGCCGACTATCAAGATCGCAAAACATGTGTCCTCTTTGGCGACGGCGCGGGTGCGACCTTGGTGCGTACGGCGTCGAATGGCGATCGCGGTATCTTGTCCACGTACATGAAGTCCGATGGAACGCTTGGAGATCTCCTTTTTCGCTCGGGGGGAGGAGGGAATCACCCGCCCGATCAAGAGATGTTGGACGACCGCAGTTACTTTATCAACATGGCTGGCCGTGAGGTTTTCAAGACAGCTGTTCTTTTCATGGCCGATGCATGCGGGCAAGCTTTGATGAGGGCTGGCCTCACCGTGGACGATGTCGATGTATTAATTCCCCATCAAGCGAACATGCGGATCATCGAGGCCACGCGAAAGCACCTGGGTTTTCCGCGGGAAAAACTTTACGTCAACGTCGATCGCTACGGAAATACGTCGGCGGCGTCGGTGCCCATTGCGTTGGATGAATGCGTGCGAGAAGGGCGTATCCGAGCAGGTAGCGTTGTCCTCCTCGTTGCGTTCGGGGGCGGGATTACCTGGGCGAGCATGGTGGTGCGGTGGTAAAGGCCGTTCTTCTTTTTCCGGGACAGGGCGCGCAATTCGTTGGTATGGGAAAAGACCTGGCCGACCGGTTTTCGACTTGTCGCGAGCTGTTCGAGTCGATCGACGATGCTCTCGGATTCTCCCTCACCACCTTAATGTGGAACGGGCCTGAGCAAGAACTCACACGTACCCACAACGCGCAACCAGCGATCTTGGCACACTCCATGGCTGTCCTTTCGCTGATTCGGCCGGCGTTAGACCCGATCGTCGCCGCCGGCCATTCGCTGGGCGAATACAGTGCCTACTCGGCCACTGGGACATTGTCGGTAACGGAGGCCGCCCGGCTTGTACGAAAACGTGGCGAACTCATGCTCGAATCTGGCAAGACACGCCCCGGAACAATGACTGCCGTGTTGGGCCTTGCGGATGATGTCATTTCCGATCTCTGTCGGCAGGCAACTGAGGAAGATAGTGTTGTGGTTCCCGCGAACCTGAACGCACCCGGCCAAACGGTGCTTTCCGGCGATCCGGACGCAATTACCCGTGTTACTGCGTTGTGCAAAAACGCAGGTGCGAAAGGTGTGTTGCCTCTGAAGGTCAGCGGTGCGTTCCATTCACCCTTGATGACAACGGCCCGTTCCGGGTTAGAGTTAGAATTGGCCAAGGCCGACTTTCGAGAGCCGACGTTCCCGGTCATTGCGAATGCCACTACCGATGTTGTCGATGACTCCGCACGTGCCCGCACACTGTTGGGAGAACAGCTTACATCTGCCGTGCGGTGGTCGGACAGCATGCTCCGGGCACGAGCGTTTGCTGGACCGGACGCCACGTTCGTCGAGGTCGGGCCCGGAAGGGTACTGACAGGTCTGATGAAGAGGATCGATCGTGATGCGTCACGATCGTCGTGCGGCACCGCCGACGAGGTGGAGTCAATGATGGAGAAGGTGGCGTGAATATCGACCTCACCGACAAGATTGCGTTGGTTACCGGTGCCTCGCGCGGTATTGGCCAAGCCATTGCCCAACTGCTCGCGAACGCGGGTGCAAAAGTGGCGTTGGTCGCACGGACAGAATCGGCGGTCCATGACGCGGCAAACAAGATCGGCGGACTCGCGGTTGCCGCCGATGTGGCACGTTCTGCAGATGTCGATGCGGCCGTCAGCAAAGTCGAGAAGGAACTGGGACCTGTCGATATCCTCGTGAACAACGCCGGGCTCACACGGGATGGTTTACTTGTACGCATGTCCGAGGATGACTGGGACACGGTGCTCAACGTGAATCTCAAGGGCGCGTTCAACATGATGAAGCGCGTGTCACGCAGCATGATGAAACGTCGGGCCGGCCGTGTCATCAATGTGACGAGTGTCGTCGGCATTACGGGCAATGCCGGTCAGGCTAATTATTCGTCGTCGAAGGCGGGGCTCATAGGTTTTACCAAGTCCATGGCTCGGGAATTGGCGTCGCGGAACGTGTTGGTGAATGCGATTGCGCCGGGCTTTATCGATACGGATATGATCCGTGCGCTCAACGATGCACAGCGCACCGCCATCTTGGAACAAATTCCACTCGGTCGCTTAGGCGCGGGTGATGATATAGCAAACACCGTACTATTTTTGTCGTCCGACTTGGCAAGCTACATTACGGGCCAGGTGTTGGTTGTCGACGGCGGTATGGTGATGTAACCGTCACAAAAACATTGAGGAGATTATGAGCGACATGGAAGAGTTGGAAGAGAAGGTTAAAGACATCATCGTCGAAGAACTTGGCGTAGAACGGGACAAGTTGGCCGAGGACGCAACATTCATGGAAGACTTGGGCGCGGACAGCCTGGACACGGTTGAACTCGTCATGGCCTTTGAGAAGGAATTTGACCTGGACATCCCCGATGAAGAAGCCGAGAAGCTGCGTACGGTTGGCGACGCTTTGAAGTATCTTCATGAGAAGGTCGGGTAAAAGAGTTTGGCGCGCCGGGTAGTCGTTACCGGGATGGGGTTGATATCCCCCGTAGGAAACGATACGGCTTCGACCTGGGATAGTCTCCTAGCCGGTCAGTCGGGTGCTGCGCCCATCGAAGGATGGGATGCAAGCGAATTCGACGTTCGTTTCGGGTGTGAGGTCAAGGGGTTTGACCCGACGGAATTCATGGATCGCAAGGAGATCAAACGCTCGGATCCGTACGCACAATATGCCATGGCCGCGTCGGATCAAGCGCTGGCCGATGCGGGATTGCAGAACGGTGGTTTGCCGGGTGATCGGTGTGGTGTAATCATTGGGAGTGGCATCGGTGGGATTTCCACCTTTGAAGAACAATGCAAGTTGTATCTGCAAAAAGGTCCGAAGCGCGTATCGCCGTTCTTTGTTCCCATGTTCATACCGGATATCGCGTCTGGAATGGTATCCATCCGGACGGGCGCCACTGGTCCAAACTACGCCACGGTTTCGGCGTGCGCATCATCGGCCCACGCAATCGGTGAGGCGTTTCGGTTGATTCAGCATGGTCAGGCTGACGTCATGATCACCGGCGGTGCGGAAGCGGCAATTACACCTCTCGCGGTTGCAGGATTCAGCAACATGAAAGCCCTTTCGAAGCGGAACGATGAGCCCCAGAAGGCGTCGCGTCCTTTTGATAAAGGGCGCAACGGATTCGTGATGGGCAACGGTGCGGGCGTGATCATTCTCGAAGCACTCGAGTTTGCCATGGATCGCGGAGCGCGGATATACGCGGAAATGGCTGGTTACGGCATGAGTGCAGACGCGCACCACATGACACAACCCGCACCCGGTGGGCAGGGCGCTATCCGGTCGATGACCGCGTGTTTGGCGGATGGCAATATCGATCAAGCGGATATCGGTTACATCAATGCACACGGTACATCAACGCCTCTTGGAGATCGGGCCGAGGTCAATGCCGTCAAACACCTGTTCGGTGAACGGGCCAACTCATTGGTGATGGGATCGACCAAATCGATGACGGGTCATCTTTTGGGCGCGGCGGGTGGTTTAGAGTTTAGTGTTTGTGTGAAAGTGCTCGAAACCGGTGTTATTCCGCCAACGATCAATCAAGACGAACCAGATCCGGAATGTGATTTGAATTGTGCGCCAAATGTAAAGATCGAACGTGATGTTCGATTGGCGTTATCCAATTCGTTTGGCTTCGGTGGTCACAACGTCTCCGTTGCGGTGAAGGCGTTCGAGGAGTAAGTGCGCTCTCTGGCCGAGATCCATTTCCGGGACGCAAAACTGCGCCCCATTGCTGCAAAGGTCGAGGAAGGTACCCGCCTGTCAAATGAGGACGCGCTCGTCCTCTTTGAGACATCAGACTTACTAGGTGTGGGTGCGCTGGCGGATTTTGCTAACCAACGTGTCAATGGCGATCGTGTCTTTTTTTCGGCCAATCAACATCTAAACCCAACCAACGTTTGCATCCTTCGAAAAACATGTACGTTCTGCTCCTTCGCGCGTGTTCCCAACGAAGATGGTGCGTACACGCGTTCGTTGGATGAGGTGTTCGAAGAGGCTGAAGCGGCACGGAACGCGCCAACCAGCGAGTTCCATATAGTTGGTGGTTTGCATCCCAAGTTGAAGCTCGAATATTATCTCGACATGTTCCGTGGCCTCAAGGAACGCCATCCCGGTGTGCATATCAAAGCACTCACGGCGGTGGAAATCGCGCATCTTGCGCGAATCGAAAAATCGACCACGCGTGACGTGCTGATAGCAATGAAGGAATCGGGGGTGGACACGTTGCCGGGCGGCGGTGCGGAGGTCTTTAGTACGGCCGTTCGCGCCACCATTGCTGATCGGAAGCTTGTGGCGGAGGATTGGTTACGTGTGCATCGAGAGGCGCACGAGCTTGGCATACCCACCAACTGTACGATGTTGTACGGGCATGTCGAAACGTTGACCGATCGAGTTGAACACCTTGCCACGTTGCGCCAATTGGAGGATGATGTCCCCGGGTTCTTGACTTTCATTCCGCTGGCGTACCACCCGGACAACAACGAACTCGGAGAGGAACTCGGACGCCAAGGAACAAGCACGACCGGGTTTGATGATCTCAAGAACATTGCAG
>JAZDDC010000509.1:0-2468 GCA_036679565.1 Gemmatimonadota bacterium | reverse complement strand
CGTTACGACGTTTCTTAAAATCTTGACGGTAGAGTAGAATGATTGAGGATTGTAAGACAGAGCTGTTATCCGAGTATATCGACGGTGAGTTGGAACCCGTCGCTCGTGGTGAACTCGAAAAACATATTGCTACGTGTGGCCCGTGTCGTGGCTTGGTGACGGAACTTCGCAATGTGGTTCGGCGTGGTGGCGCCTTTGAACATGGCGGTCCCCATCAAGATTTGTGGCCGGGTATTGCGGCACGGATTGGTGTCACCACGGCGGTGCAAAAACTCACCATACCAAAGCAGTCGGCTCGCCGTCGTGTTTCGCTCTCGGTGCCACAACTCTTGGCAGCCGGTATTGCAATGGTGTCGTTAGTTGGCACTGCCGGTTGGATGGGTGCGCAATTGAGTCGCAGTGTGGTCGATCCTCAAGCATTCGCCATGGAAACACCCGGTGAGGTTGAGACACTCGTGTCGGTTTCGGTCGGAACAAGGTATGACGAAGCCGTTGCCGAACTCATGGCCACGCTCGAGCGCGAACGTGAGTGGTTGAACGCAAGTACGATTCGCGTCGTCGAGGAAAACCTGCTCATCATTGATGGGGCCATTGCACGGGCGCGGGAAGCGCTCCAACAAGATCCTGAAAGCGAGTACGTGCGTCATCATCTCGAGAGAACCGTCCGGCAAAAACTCGGTCTGCTTCGTCGCGTCACTCAGATGGCAAGTAGGAGCTAACAGCGATGATCGTGGCATTTGCACTCGGGCTTGCATTGACGTTCCCGTCCAATCAGTTGATGGACACGACCATCGCCGTTCGTCGGGGAATCCGTCTCGACGTCCAAACCCGTGAAGGCGTGATCCAAGTGACCACGTGGAACCGGGACGAGGTAAGAATATCTGTGGCGGCCAATGGGGGTGCCTTTAGTGTGGAGTCGTCCCGCAGCGTGGTTCGCGTTCGGCCACAACGCGGTAGTTGGCGACGGAGTTCTGCTGGTCGTGGACGCGACAGATATGAGTGGGACGATGACGATGATGAAGAGGTTGGTTTTGATATTCGCGTGCCGGTGTACATGGCGGTGACCCTCCACACGATCGACGCGGCGATTTCCGTACGCGGTACTCAGGCCGATGTCGTCGCCGAAACAACCGAGGGAGACGTCCGGGTCACCGGAGGAGCGGGACGCATCTCGATTGCCACGGTCGAGGGAATGGTGGATGTGGTAGGTGCCCGGGGACGAGTTGAGGTTGCGGCCGGTGACGGCGATATCACCGTACGAGATGTGGTCGGCGAGATCGACGTCGAATCGATCGACGGGGACATTACCATCACAGAAGCTGATTCTCGTGGTGTCGAGGCGAACACCGTGGATGGCGACATCATATATCGTGGGTCCATCCTCGATGGAGGGCGTTACAACCTCTCAACCCATGACGGCGATATCACACTCATTGTACAGTCGGACGTGGGCGCCGACGTGACCGTGGCAAATTTCAACGGTGGTTTCGAAACGCCAACTAGTCTTCTTTTACCCGCAGTCCCCGGTCTGACCGCCTTCCAATTACCTTCCTGTCTGAACCCTTTGAAGAGATCAAGTATGAAGCATCAGTTCGTCATAGGCGTGGTTTTGGTCATGGGCTGCCAAGAAGCGCAGGTCAGTCAGTTTGCCCAACGGGTCGAAGAGATGGCGCGAGAGGTGACACCGGACATCGAACGCGCCGTGGGCTTGGAATTCCAATACCCGCCAAATGTTGCGGTTCGGACCAAAGAAGAGGTGTACGACTACCTCGTGCGGAAGGTGGCGACCGAATTTCCACCGGAGGAAATGGCGCGGATCACCACGGCCTATCGGCTGTTCCGGATGCTGCCGCCCGAACTCGATTTAGAACAAATGCTCATCGATCTGCTGAGCGAACAAATCGTCGGATTCTATGATCCACAAACCGATACGCTCTACGTCGTCACTGGCGTCGAGCAGCTCGAATTGCGGCTCGTCGTGGCGCACGAACTCGTTCACGCGTTACAAGCGCAATACGCGCCCCTGGACTCTATTCTGACATCGCGCGGGGACAACGATCGTCGCAGCGCCGCGCAGGCGGTCTTTGAAGGGCAGGGAATGCTAGCGAGCCTCCAAGCTATGTTACCCGATGGGGATCTCGCCGGGGTGCCGGAATTCTGGGGACAGATGCGCGAGACTATTGACCAACAGATGTCGGCCATGCCCGTGCTCAGTTCTGCCCCTCTCATTTTGCGTGAGACGTTAATCTTCCCCTACCTCGCTGGCGCGGACTTCGTCCGATGGTTCGTCCAAAACCACCCCGGTGATGTGCCGTTCGGCGACCGGTTGCCGCGGTCCACGGAGCAGATCCTACGACCGGAGCGTTACCGGCAGGGTGACGAACCCGTGAATCTCAGATTCAACACGCAGGACATACTATACGAGGATGGGCTCGGCGAATTCGAAACACGTGTACTCATGACGGAAC
>JAZDDC010000508.1:0-6586 GCA_036679565.1 Gemmatimonadota bacterium | reverse complement strand
CCGCATCCATCGAATCGCTCCCGGAATCGCTCATCCAGGAAACCGCAACTCGCGGAACCTTCGTAACCCCGACTTTCGGGGAGTTGTACACCGTTCTGGTCCTGTCCCGCACGGACGACGACGTACGAGTAGCCCGGATGCGGGACGCGTACAAGTTCATCTTGCGGATGTTCGAGGGTGGAGTCCGGCTGGCAGCGGGCTCGGACGCCCCACTTGTGCCCTACGGTGACGGGCTGGTCCAAGAACTGGAGCATCTGAACCGAGCCGGAATCTCCGCCGCCGATGTACTGAGGATTGGTACGATGAACAACGCGGCATATCTCGGTCGATCAGACCGACTCGGACGGATTACAACAGGGTACCAGGCGGACTTAATCCTCCTTCGGGAGAATCCACTCGAAAGCGTTGCGGCCTTGAGAACTCTCCAGTGGGTGATGCGGAACGGAGTTATCGTGGCAAGACCGGGGGGTCGCTAGACGCTTTCCCCATCGTAACCACGATAACGCTCCATTGTGGCGGGATCGAAGGCCCAATGATACTCGAGTTCGAACGCCAGCGATCTGGCCAGACCGTCAATGTCCGGAAACAACGTAGCGTGCGTGATGTTCATCTTATACAAATCGCGCATGGCTTCTTTGCGGACGTTCTCTGTCGAAAGAACAAACTTTACAACAGCTGTCGATGACGCGTCCGCGACAAGTTCTTCAACCGGCGTATTCAACACGCCGGGAACCACGAACGTGCCACCTTGTGCGATCAGACGCTTATTCATCTGCATTGGTTCACCAATGACGACAAACCGATGCTCGTTCGTCAAGAAAAAACGGTCGTAGTTTCCAGAAATCCACGGGCCCCGATCCTCGTCAAGAGCTTCCTGCTCTAGCTGCCCAGTTTTTTCCACCGAAGCTGTCACATCCGGTGGGAACAACGCCCACACGGCGGCGTCAGCCGTGGCCCGCTCCAGCGCAAAAAACGCTGCGACATACGGTGACCACGTGAAGTCAATCAAACGCGTTGGTGCCCCATGGTGTTGCATAAGAGCGAGCCATTCAAAAACATCCATTTCATCCGGCGTACGAGACAGATAGTGGTGCGCCTTTCGTCTGAATATTCGCAGGATGCGTTCTTCTTGCTGCGACTGAGCACCCTGATGAATACGAAAATCGCGAAAATATCGTGAGAGTGTGCTCAATACAGGCCAACCACTATTCGTTTGCCCTCTGAACGCCCAGTTGCTGAACTCAGCACCGGACACACTCGCCCGGAATTCCTTCCATGAATTGATCGCGATTTCCACGTGTGTTGTAACCCCCTCGAAGTTTCGTTGCCTAACACCGCGAACATCAGTCTGTCGATTGGTGGAATGACCCAATGCGCCACCGTAGCTTCAACCTAGCGCGGTGGTCAACAAACCAAAGCACACCGTCCTCCGGCCTTGGTCCAGCTGGTCAGGCATCGAATCATGTCTTTTCAATCTAATTCCCGCAACTTATTGTGGAGCTATGACCGACGGAGCGAGGGACATTCGTGCATCTTAACCTGAAACGAGGCAGGCTCATGCTCATGATCGGCCTTTTGACGTTTGGGCTTGCCATCGTGGTGTGGAACCAAAGCCGCCCGGGGGCCGAAACGATCGAACGGGACACGACAGCGAATTGGCAATCGAACTATCGATACGAACGGCCAAGCTTTGCCAATCATCTCGCGTCCGGTCGCATCATGATCCAAT
This sequence comes from Gemmatimonadota bacterium, assembly GCA_036679565.1. Classification (GTDB taxonomy): domain Bacteria; phylum Gemmatimonadota; class Gemmatimonadetes; order Gemmatimonadales; family GWC2-71-9; genus JAZDDC01. Next base: position 4,857 of record JAZDDC010000508.1, on the reverse strand, counting down.
CAGCAGGCATCGACGAGTTGAGGCGTGTGGTACTCGAAGCAACGCCGGTTCGCAATCCAATCAGAATCCTATGGGAACACCTGAAATATTGGATGAATCGCCATCTATTTCCCGTGCAGATATGGATCGAAACCGGCAATGTGCACGAGTCAGTCACGTATTACCAACATGGGAAGTTTGTTTTCCTACGTCATCAAAATGGGTGGCGCAATTCCGTGCGGACTACGGCGGTCACAATGGACCAATTGGAAGATCTGCTCCTACCTTTCATAGTCACAGGACGGTCGTCCTTCGATCCAGACGCACCTGCCGAAGCGGAACCTCCACCGAGCGAGCCTGGATCGTTAAACCGCGACTAACCTGTTTCGTCGCGGGGCGACACATGTGGGTTCTGTCCGGCTCCCACCACCAGGGCTATCTTCGCGTTCGAAGAATCACACGGACACATCATGAGCCTGACAAAACGCGGCACCGATTACGAATCGTTCTCATACCTGGACAGGGGAAAGGACTACCGAGCATTCGACCTAGCAGCCGAGGTCGATCGCGTACCACGCCACGACATCCCGCTTTCAAGCGAAGAGGAAACACGTGTCAATCGACTGACGGACGATAATATTTTCATCTCGCTACATGAACACCTCGGCGTTTTCCCAGCCGATATCCGAGAGTCACCCAACTATTGCCACGAGGGCCGCATGGCGACCGCGTTTCGCGCCCTTCGTGACGCCACATGGGATGCAGTGTTCGACAACTTGATGGATGGCATCCTCAATATCGAATCCAAGAGCGGATGGAAGTGGACTGAGGTCCTCCACGACTTGGGTATGCGGCTTTGCGATCTTGGACACCAAGATTTTCTCATCCATTGCAAATCGATCGACGACATCAAGCGTGCGCACAACGAAGGCCTCGTTGCCTGGGTCGCTTCGATCGAAGGCTCCGCCATGATCGAGAACGAACTCGACCGCATAGACATTCTGTACGGGTTCGGGTTACGGGCGCTTGGCATTACATACAGCGAGTCTAACGCACTGGGATCGGGTCTACGCGAACCGCGAGACGGTGGTCTCACGGTATTTGGTCGTCGCGCCGTCGAGCGAATGAACAAGGTGGGACTGCTCATCGATTGCTCCCACTGCGGAGACCAGACAACACTGGACGTTATCGAAGCGAGCGAGCAACCAATCGTCTTGAGTCACATAGGTGCGCGTGCCCTTTGGGATTCCAACCGGTTAGCACCAGATGACGTCTTGGAAGCGTGTGCGAAAAAGGGAGGTGTCATAGGAATCGAGGCTGCGCCACACACGACGATCACGAGAAACAACACCACGCACTCCCTTGACTCCTTCATGGAGCATTTTGAATACATCAAGAATCTCGTGGGGATTGATCACGTTGCCTTTGGCCCGGACACGTTGTACGGAGATCACGTCGGGTTACACGATGTCTACTCTGCGGCCCTTTCAATCAAGGAGTCCCGAGCCGGTGGGTCCGGCCCCAACAAGAATCCGCCACATGAACGTGTCGAGTATGTCAAAGGCTTGGAGAATCCCACGGAATGTTCGCACACAATACCGCGTTGGATGGTGAAGCACGGATACAGTGACGATGACATTGTGAAGGCAATGGGGGGAAACGCACTGCGTATCCTCGAAGAGGTCTGGGATGGCTGAACCTCTGAGCAAGCTGGACGATCTAGACCTTCCGGCGATGAACCTCGGAAGTCTCGTCAAACATTTTGGACCCGGTCTGATCCTGATGATGACCGGTATCGGCACATCGCACTTGGTTACCGCACCAACCGCGGGCGGACGGTTCGGATTCGCCCTGCTCTGGTGCATACCAGTGGCATACATTTTCAAATATTACGGTTTCGAGATGGCGTTCCGGTTCACACATGCTACCGGGAAGAGTCTCGTCGAAGCCTACGGAACGGCCTGGAAAAAATGGCCTTTGTGGTATGTGTTAGGCATAACACTGATCCAATGCGCCATTGGCCAAGCCGGTCGGCTCATCGCGGCCTCTGCGGTGCTCTACTACTTGTTCAACACTGCATTCGGTCTGGAGATTCCACTACAGGTGTGGGCGCTCGTCTTGGGACTCATTTCGGTAATCGTGTTGCTCCGTGGAAGCTATGCATCGATGGAGACCATCACAAAAATCCTCGCCGGCATACTCATCGTATCTACTTTCGTCGTGTACTTCGTGCAACCAGCACCAACAACCGCCCTGGGAAATTTTCTCATATTCGACACACCGGAAGGTTCCTGGCTGGTCATCGCGGCATTCTTGGGACTGCTTCCAACGGGGATTGACGTTTCGCTGCAGGCGTCCGAATGGGGGAAAGCAAAACGAGTTGGACTGGGTCGCATCCGCGACACGCTCGAAGAGCACGGACTGTCACCGCAATTTCAACCCTTCGCACCGAGGAAAGAAGATCTCTCGGTCGAACTCAAACACATCCCCGCGCACGCGCGGGAATACTGCCGACGTTGGTTCACAATTCAGTTATGGGATTTTCGCTTTGGACACATCATCTCGTTCGTGATGGCGTGCATCTTTCTCTTGCTGGCCGCCGTTTGGTTGTATCCCAGCGCCGTCGAGGGTCGCGCCGTCATGGGAGAGATCGCACGTATCTTCACCGAGAGCGTGGGTCCTTGGATGATGATCGTTTTCCTGGCCGGCGCCTTTGCCGCGACTTTTTCCACCGCGTTCAACTATTTCGACGGTTGGCCCCGCATCGTGGGCGCATGTTGCCGGAACCTGTTCCCGTCCACCGCCCGGCTGGAGGGAACCGACAAAGCGTCCCTAACCGCCGAGCATCGGTCAACGTGGTATTCCGAATACAACATCTATCGTCTGACGATGCTGTATTCGCTCGTTGCCTCCGTAGCCATCACTGCCGGTTTGCCACGACCGGTTTTCCTGGTGTTGGTGGCATCAGCACTGGCACTCTTCGTAGCTCCTGTAATCTTTTTTCTCAATCTCTATTTCTGTCTCACCGTCATCCCACGCGATGACAAGATTTTCTACCCATCTCCATTCGCAAAGTGGTTCGGCATAGGCAGCCTTGTCGTGTTCACCGGACTGACGACGATCATCATATTCGCGCGAGTGTTTGGAATCGGACTTTTTGGCGCGTGAGAGGACGCCGTGTTTCACGTGGAGCGACATGGCTTTGTTTTTTGGCCACTAAATCCACGAAAGACACGAAACCCCACATCCCCCAAAAAGAGCCACTGAATCCGCTGAAAACAGTTTGCACAACGACTGTTAATTTCTCTTCCGTGTGTTCACAGGGTCCGTGGCTATTACGTCGGGCGGGGTGGTTTCGTGTTTTTCGTGGATTTAGTGGCCATAAACTCTAGCAAACACCTAAAACGCCTCCCGCCCCAACAATTGCACACACGCATGCACAGCATCAATCGACGGTGTTGGTGTTTTGGTCACGCGCCCAAGTTCAGCCACTACACCGATCAACGCTTCGGTTTCCAAAGGTCGACCGGCTTCGAGGTCTTGCAACATCGACGTTTTGTGTTCGCCCACCGCTTCAGCACCGGCAATGCGTTGTTCGATTGTGTGTCGAAATTTGATTCCCAATTTTTCTGCGATGACCTTTGCTTCTTCCATCATCGATTCGGCAAGCGATCGCGTTTCCGGAAACCGGCAGATCTCAGCGAGTGTTGCGCGGGTCAAGGCGCTGATCGGGTTGAACGTCATGTTGCCCCATGCCTTGAGCCAAATCTGCGCGCGAATATCCGATACGACACGTGACTTGAAACCAGCTGCGGAAAATACACTCGCCACCTGCTTCACTCGATCGCTCTTTGAACCATCCAGTTCCCCCAACGGGAAACGATTCCCCTCTACATGACGGATCACACCGGGTGCTAACTTTTCCGCGGCGGGATACGCAATACAGCCGAGGACACGTTCGAACGGGATATGTTCGTCGAGCACACCGTTCGGATCTAACGATCCGAGCCGCGTGCCGTCATGCGGACCACCGTGTTTGTGAAAATACCACCACGGAATCCCGTTCTGCACGGTGACAACAACCGTATTGTCCTGGTATAGATGCCCCAAAAGGTGGGCGACGGTTTCGATCTGTTGTGCTTTCAACGCAAGCACCACAATATCGTGCGTACCCGCCTCCGCTATCGTGTCATAGGCACGTACATCTTTGGCGGTGTGGACCTCCCCATCCGCCAACTCCAAGCGCAGACCGTCACGTCTGATCGTTTCCAGATGCGTGCCACGGGCGATCAACGTGACGTCTTCGCCTGCCAACGCAAGCTCGACACCCATATAACCACCAATTGCGCCCGCACCAACAATACAGATCTTCATGACCCTCTCATGAAAGAACGATGAGTAATCTCCCGCATCGAATCGCGGGCGCAAGGCAGGGATGGTAGCTTGCCACGAAACCCACAAAAGCCACGAACACACACGACACGACACGACACGACGCCACACCACACCACACGAAAAACGCGACGTAACAGGCTTGCTCACGCTACGTTGGACTACCGCGGCTAATGGATGCTTTTTTGTATTCGCAGAATCGGAGACGGCCGAAATCAGTGGGTTCTGTGGATTCCGTGGCTTCTCTTGTGGGGTGGTGTGCGTTCGTGGTTTTCGTGGATTTCGTGGCTCGTGCACAACCGACGTAGTATTCAGCAGGTTCCGCGACCAAGCCCCAGTCACGTCCACTTACCTCATCTACGGACTAACGATACAATGTGCCTTAAGGTGCACCACCGATCGACCTACTCGTAAGAATGTCAATGGAAAATTTACGTGAGTTATTGCAACTGGGCCTCGCCGACTCTCCCGCCATAGCGGCTCCGG
>JAZDDC010000507.1:0-3795 GCA_036679565.1 Gemmatimonadota bacterium | reverse complement strand
TTCTGACTCTTGCTCGACTTAGAGATTTCCTTCTTGAGCCGATCCAGTTTCAGGCAGACGCGCATTTCATTCAGCAATGACGAGAGTGGCGATTGGCGGACGAACGAGAAATTCGCGAGAACGAATGGTCGCGCGCAGTCGGGCTTAGTTCAAGGCTTGTATTGAAAAAAGTGTTCGTTCTTGTTCAAGGATGATGCCGATTGTCACCCAGGGTGGGCATATTGGCATGTCTGCCAGCTGCCCCCGGGCTAGCGGGGGCAGCATGTAGTGCGACTTGTGGGCTCAGCGAATACCGACCCGCCTCTCCCTGGCGTTGCTAACCCTCCACTTCGATTTTCGTCAAACCCTCGGTGATGCGGATTTCGAAGGTCACACCCAACACCTGAATCGTTGCGTCAGGTCCGTCCGTTGGGCGTGGGTCATTGACGATCAGGTTGGCCGCGCTAACGTTGATTTCGATCTCCCGTTCGTCGTCGCTCTTGTCGTTGTCGTCGTCCAATTCGATTTCGGTGGCCAAGAACGTGCCATCATCCGGTGCCTGCGGCGCAACGGGCCGGGGACGTTTTGCCTCTACCCGTGGAGTCTTCCCCGCGGCGATTTCGCCCTCCACCAACGCGACGAACCCAGTGAGGGTGATGTCCTTACCATCGAAACCCTCAAACTTCGTGTTCTCGTCAAAATTGATTGTGAGTCCATCGATATCGACAGTTATGCTGCCGCCTGCATCGATTGCCACGATGTTTGCTTCGATCTCCTCTTCATCTTTCTCGTCGTCGTCTTCCGATTCGATCTCCAGTTCCCGTACGACCAGGCCGCCGTCTAACAATTCGATTTCGGCACGGACGCTTCCGCCACCCAAGAGCAGCGCGAGTTCTTGTAACGAGATCTGCTTGTCTTCCCGTTTGATCTTGAAACGCACTTCGATAGCGATCAGTGTGCCAGCATTATCGGGATCGATGATTCCTTCGCCTTTTGCTCGCACGGAGAGTCCGGCGTCGATTGCCTGTTGTACCTCGGCCAACGAACCAAGTCTGTGCTTGTCATCGCGTTCGTCTATCTGTGTGACCCCGTCGACGATGCGCACGATGGTACCGTTGCGCAGCGTGAATATGTTGTCACCGGTCGATGCGACAAAGTCTTTGAACTTGATTTCGTCGTCGAAATCATCGTCTTCCTGTTCCAGCTTTGTGGTTCCGTCCCCAAGGCGCAACTCGACCTGTCGCCCGAGTACTTGTATCACGGCATCCGGATCGTTGATGGTCAGGTTGTCGGAGTCAATGTTCATCTCGACCTTGCGGTCGTCCACGTCTTCCAGTTCCAACTTGGCCGCGAGAAACGTAGCGTCGTCGGGTGCCTGTGGCTCGACAGGGGCAGGCCGTTTGGCTTCAACTCCGACACGTCGTCCGTCGCCGAGTTCCCGAAGGACAAAGGCGATGAATTCCGCACGAGTTATGTTCTTGCCATCGAAGCCCTCGAACGTGGTAGACCCATCGAATTGAATCGAGAGATCTGCGAAGTCGACGACCAGCGTGCCGGCCGCGTCGTCCACGCTCAGGATGGCAAACTCGAGTTTCTCGTCGCGGAACATTTCGTCAGGTGACTCGATCTCCACTTCCCGCGCCACCAATCCGTCGTCCAGTAATTTGATCTCGGCGCGGACGGGTGTTTCGGCCAGTTGGCCGTTTAGATCGCCCAGGGCTATGGGCTCTGAGAACCGGAGCTGGTTGGCGTCGTTTGGGCCAAGCGCGTTTTCGTTACTGCAATTGGTAGCAGTGACCGCAAAGACTGCTATGAAAACGAGCCAGAGTGGTTTCGATGTCGTATTGAAATTCTTCATGGTTGCCAGCATTGAATGAGATTTGACCTTCCATGAGTGCAATCCGTGCACTCACAGCGTGGAATGGCAAGTCCTGTTCCGCCGGATGATAGGCTTCCAAATCGTTTTCATATATGAGGTTAGCGAGACTCCGAGCGCGGTCGGTTGCATCGCTACGTATCATGTCGCCTCGAGGCGAGGCAGACGGTAAGGCGATATGACGGTAAGGCGGAAGACGGTAGGGTGGTAAGGCGGTAAGGCGGTAATAATAGACTGTCAGTTTGCACCGTAATGAAGCATGCTTGTTCCGCCCTACCGCCCTACCGTCTTCCGCCTTCCGTCTTCCGCCCTTCCGCCTTCCGCCCAATTCAAACAACGACCCGTGCCGCGTTCGGCCCCTCCTCTAGCATGGCAGCCAACTTCCCAACCGCCTCTTCTAGCATTGCCCGACTCGGTGTGGGTCCTACGCAGATCCGCACCGCGTGTGGTGCAGATCGCCCGACACAAAATTCATCCGCGGGTTCTACGTGTACTCCACGGAGTTGTGCCTGTTGCACGAAGTCGCGGGTCGTCCACGGTTCAGGCAATCGAATCCAACCGTGTGGACTCCGGGGGTGGGACGAATAGTCCGCGTTGACGAGTATTTTTCGCACAGCACCTTGCCGAATGCCGATCTGGTCCCTCTTCCACGCCATGACACGCTCCGCGATACCGTTTTCCAACCAGTCGACGACGAGATCTGTTGTGATTGGCGAAGTCATGTACACTGTTGCGGCAATGGCGGCGGCCACACGGTCCGTCATGGATGTTGGCGTGCGCACAAAGCCAACACGCAGCGAAGGTAGAAGCGGTTTTGATGTGCCGATCAGGTAGTAGCTGTTTATGGTGTACGTGGAGAGTGGCGCCACGTCGGGTAACATGAAACCGTAACTGTCATCATCCACGATTGGCACGCCGGCATCGTCGGCGATCCGCGCGATCATGCGGCGTCGTTCATCGGACATCACGGCGGCGGTTGGATTTTGCAGTGTAGCGGTACAATAGATTGCCTTGACGTCTCCGTCTGACAGCGCGGCTTCCAATGCGGCGGGTACCAAACCTTCCTCGTCCAATGCGACAGGCCGGAGACGAATACCCAAGACGTTCGCAAGGGATCGCATGCCGCTATAGGTGAGTTCTTCGACGGCCACGGTGTCGCCCGCGCGTGTGAGTGTCGCTAACACCACGGCCATCCCGTGCTGAGCGCCGGTGGTCACGAGTACATCATCAGTTTTCGCGTCCAGCCCAGTCTTCCTGATCCATGCGGCACCCGCCTCGCGGTGGCAACGGCGTCCGGAGTGCGGGCCGTAGCCAAAAAGTATTTGCGGATCACCGGCCGTTAACCGACGTGCCATTCGGTCCAAAAGTTCGGGCGCCATGGGCCAGGGGAGTAGGGTGTTGGGTCGGAGATCGATGTCGCCGGTGGCCATACCTTCGTCGGTGCTTTCTGGGGTCGCACGGGATCGTACAAAGGTCCCCCGTCCCACCTCCCCTCGTACCAACCCGCGCCGCTCGGCCTCGGCGTACCCCCGGGTTACCGTTGTCAGCGCAATGCCGAGTGAGTCGGCAAGATCCCTTTGGGTGGGCAGGCGTTCGCCTGGCCGAATTTCGCCCTCTTCGATAGCACGCCCAATTCGATTGGCAAGTTCCCGATAGAGTGGCCCCTCTCGATCTTGTACGTTCAATTCCCATATTGTCATACATGTAATACTAGTCTTGCATTGGCAACACAGCAATACATATTGCCTTCAGTCTGAGTGCAATCCGTAAAGAATTGGATATTGTCATGAGTGCAATCACGAATAAAATGGTCCTGGCGGCGACGTCAAGCGAACCATCGGACTCAACAGGCGGCCAACCAGGCCAGATCTCCCCGCTGGACCCGGCGGACTGGGACGATCTCCGATCGCTCGGTTCGCGGATGGTTGGCGACATGTTGT
>JAZDDC010000506.1:0-5561 GCA_036679565.1 Gemmatimonadota bacterium | reverse complement strand
CTAAACCATCTTGGGACCTTGTGACCCGTTAACCCAAGATGAAACGAATGTGCGATCTCGTGCCACAACGTCGAACCCCAATTAAACTCCCCGCGACGACGAGCGGACGGTGAATCCATCGCAATGACACGACCGAACGACACGCCAAGCGCGCCCACACCGGCTAGGCCAACGGTGCGAACCGAAAAATCGGCGTGACGCGGATACACTTCTACGCGAATAGGCGTGGGCGCGTTGTATCCATACCGGGCCGCCAGTGCCTCGTACGCTTCCTCCACAACTTCGGTGAGATACGGTGTCAACACCCCAGCTTCATCGTCATGAACCATGAGGTGGAATCGCTCCGTCTCTACCACTCGATATTGCGAGAACGTGTCGGTGAGGTCGAGTGTGTTCTTTACCCAAACATCGTACGGGTCACCTTCAAACGAGAACGCGAGACTCCTTTGCCCCTCCGCAATTGCACCGGTGCGAAGTTGGTTCATGCCCAACAAGCTGTGCGCCCGCGTCGATGTGGGATCCAACTCCACCGCGGCGCGTGCAAACTGAACGGCCTCACCGTACAGACGATTGCGAGCGCTCAATTCCGCCAACGTATTGTAAAGTTCGGCGTACAGTGGGTTCCTGCGCAAAACCTCGCGCTCCGTTGCGCGAAAAGCCGTTTCATCACCCGTGAGGTACTCAATGGCAGCTCTAGTGCCGAGCGCATTGAGTGCTGTGGGATTCACCGCAAGAGCCTGCGCCACCTCCTCGCGTGCTTCGTCATACGATTCCAGTTCAACCAATAGACGCGCCACGAACACCCTGGCGTCAACGTGGCGCCCATTCACACTCAAAACCCGTCGTGCCGTTTCCATTGCTTCGGACGCACCGTCAAAGCGCATGCTGCGCGCCAGACCGAGTAACGCACCGGGGTGATTAGGATTTAACGACAACGCTTGCTGAAAAGCCTCACGTGCTTCAGTATTGTTATACTTCTCCAGAAGAAGCTCGCCGATGCCCACGCGTGCCGTCAGGTTACGACCGTTCGCCGATATCGCTTCGTCATAGACACGAACCGCGTCCGCAAAGAGACCGGGATCCCGTACGCCCAGATGTCGCGCGGCCGTCGCGATGACGGTCAGTTCGTCAGTGGTCAGACGTCCACGATTCGTATTGTAGTAGTCGATGAAGCGGTCGAGCCGACTCAACGCGGAATCGCGCTGCCCCGTGGCATCGTGTAACCGGGCGACGTTCAACTCCGCACGCAAGCTGTCCGTGGCGCCGCCCCGGATCGCTTTCCGGAACGCCTGACCGGCCTCGTTGAGTTTTCCGCGCATCATGTATATCTCGCCAAGCGTGTTGGCGTATTCGGATGACGTGGGGTTGTTGGCGGAAAACTGAATGGCGGTTTGCTCGGCACGATCATATTGGCCGAATAGGGCGAACGTCTCGATGGATGTCCGAGCCACCTCGGGTGACACAAACCCCGCAGTCGCTAAGAGCCGCTCCACGACATCCAACACTTCATCGTACTCCCCGCGATCCACCTTCTCCCTTACGTCGGTGACGAGGCCCCGCCATTCCTGCGCAACCGCAGGCGTAGCCAAAACGCTAAACACGACTCCGGCAACAATGGCCGGCGCTACACCGCGCACCATCACGTTCACACGCCGCCTCCCTGTTCTCGTGCGCGGATTGCGCGATTGTTCAGTGCCAGTTCCACCAAGAGATCTTCCAGCCGAACATCGTACGCCTCCTGATCCATCTCCAACCGTCGGGTACGTAAGGCTGCGATCTGTTGTTCGATAGCTTCTTTTTCGCCATACAAACCCGTGAGGACCGAGTCGCCAGTTCCCGCCACGATGACCGCACCACTTGGCTGCAGAAACATCGTTGCAGCCAATGAACCGTCGGGCCCGTCGATGCTCGGTTCGCCACTGCCTTCGCCATCGGCATTGTCTTCCAACAATGCATGTTCTGTCAACAGCCTGTTGTCAGACTCATAAGACCTTCGCACCTCTTGTACGGCATACTCGAATGCCTCCAGAACGGAGACACGATTGTCTTTATCGACATCGGCCACATCTTCGGCGTAGGCACGAACAAAAAAACCACCGAATACCGCCTCGTTCCGCTCGAACCCCGTTTTGGTCGCGGTGACGATCGTCCTATTGGGACCGGCCAGCGTCTTCGCAAATCCGCCACTCGCGGTCGAGGTGTTGACGAATACCACTCGTTGGGTGTCAAATGCATCGAGCAGCTGATCAAACTCGGCTGCGGTAACATCCGGCCCCGGGAGGTTGAAACGGGATTCCTCATTTCGTACGCTTCCGTGGCCAATGAGAACGACAAACACGAGGTCGTTGGACCCCGCATCGCGTGCCAAGGTCTGAAACGTCTCCACGAGTTGGGTTTTGGTAGATCGTGCGTGAATACGGCTTGGATCCCGTTCGACACGTTCGCCAAGGTAAACCACATCGTCGGGCGAGACATTGTGGCGATCGACGGCGGCGTCAATCAGCGTTGTTGCCCACTCGTGGAACATGTCACTGTACTGCTGCTCGCCCCCGATCCCGGTTACCACAACTAATTTTGTTTGCGCCACACCCCCCGACCACAGGAAAACAATCAGCAAACAAGACGTAATACCCGATCTCACACCAACCCCCGGAACCGCCGATAGCCCCACTCGGTGGACATCAGCGTTAACACGAGTAAAAATATTACCGGCATATCCCAAAGATCCCGTTCTTCCACTACCGTCGTGCCGCTGTCCGTTACGACACTTTGCTTTCGACGCGTTCGCCATCCGTTTCCGCCGAGACGCGTATCTCGTACAAACCCTCTTCGGTCGGAACAAAAGACGCTCTGTACTCCCCATCCCGATCAATTGTCCACTCCATGTTGGTCACGGTTTCATCGCCGGACGGCGACCGCACCGTCACCTCAACGTCGGTGTTGTTGACACGGAGATATGATTCATCCTCAACTTCCGCGACGAGTTCAACGGCTTCACCTGGTGGCACTCGGTCTGCCGACGGGAACGCTTCGACGCGATCCGCAACACCGCTCACCAACCAACGCAGCATTTGGCTCCAGAACGTTTCGTGTGTCTGGTCCTCCAAGGGGACTTCGGCACTCATTTGCCAGATCCACGAATCGTGAACCGTAAGTGCCATAGCATTGCCACGACCGAACCGGTGCGCCGCCAGCACAACTTGGTCCGCCCCGCGTCCACCAGTCCCACGCAACAACGTGGTTGCACCCGGTTTGATGTCGGAAATGGGATTGATCACGGTGACCTGCGGTAGATCTTCCCAGGGGGTGATGTGCTCGGCATCGGTACCGAGTTGGGTAACCGGATGTCTGTTGCCGGCCGGTGTGATTTCGAGTGAAACAGATGTGAAAAACTTAGGATCGACCGGATCCTTTAAGACCACCGGCAAGACGTCCTCCACGGGTGTTCCAGAGTAACCGCCTTCGGCAAAACCCTTCCGCCCGCCGAGAATCAGGAGGCCGCCACCTCGTTCACTCACAAAATCGGAAATCATCCGCAGTTGGTCATACGTGAAATAACTTGCCTCGATCGAACCGAGCACCAGCCCCTGGTACGTGAACAGTTCTTCCCGAGTTGTTGGAAAACCGGCAATCAATTCGTCTGGATCGGAGATGCCGCCACGCCAAAACTTGTTATCCGCCGTCCGGATCAAGGTAACGAGCTGAAGGTTTTCGTCCTCCTTCACGGCCCGCTGGATGAATGCCAACTCGTGACGTGGTTCCCCCTCGAAGTACAAGACTTTTTGACGACGGTCCTCAACAACAATCAAGGCCTGCTGAACGTTGTTTTCGGCCACTAGCTCGCCAGCCTGTTCGGGAATGATGAACTTGAACACACGGGGGCCAGGTTCGGTCACAGTGAATATGACCCGGACCGGAACCGCTTCACCGTCTCCGCCAAGCGTGACATCCTGCGTATTCACGATGCGCCCGGCATCTTCTACCTGCAGGGTGACCGTTCTCCCCGCAAATCCCCGGTTCATCACCATGAGGTCCACGGCCAACGACGTTCCGTTCAGAACCCGTCGCGGTGTCTCGACACGTGTCAGTTCGATATCTCTGTCATACGTCCGTTGTCCCAAACCGATGGTATGGACCGGAATCGAACCCGCCTGTAGTGCTAAGATTGTTTCGTCGATCGATTTGTATGAGTTGTCTGCGCCATCGGTGACGAGGACCAAACCCGCCAACGGCACAGACGACAGTTGTTGCCGCGCGTGATCGAGCGCCTGGGCAACATCTGACCTTCCACCCGCGAAACTCAGTTCGCTCGCATCTTCCGCACGACCGGTAGAGGACGAAAACCGGAACACCCGAACCAAAAAACGTTCAGACAATGCCGACAGCAGACAGTCGGCACGGCAAGCACGACGAGAACGAGAGCCACCACCAACCCCGTCCATGGCGCTAAGAATGTGAAGTCGCCTCGTTCGAAAACCACGGGACGATACTTGAAGAGGAACTCAAAGATGGATTGACCCATCGGAAGCCCGTCTGTGAACGTTATCACCGCCCCCCCAACCCAACACCTGCCCCGACCCAACGCGGCGCTTGAGGGAAACACCCTCCGTGACTCGTTAGCGCTACCTAAAGTATACGCAGACCTGGCGTGAACGATGAGAATTGACCATCAATGCGTCATAGCGTACAGGATGATGTTGATACCCATCTCGTAGGCGTACGTGGAAAATGCCAGGGGATAGAAAGGGTCGTCAGCCCACTCCCATGCGTCACCCAGATCCGTGTTCCAATTGATGGCCACCAATAATCGACCATCATCGCCATATATCCCGCGAACAGCAGGGTAATACCCATCATACTCCCAAGTATGGCCACCGGCCTTACCCAGACCCACGTTCGGGACTTGAACGATCTCATCGATGTTGTAAAACATCGAGAAGATTGGGTGGTCCATAGGGATATCTACAATAGGCATTCCGGGAAGCACCCGTTGCATCTCCATCTCAAAATTTTGCCATTGCCACGTGCCCCAGAAGTCGTCAATCATGAGGAAGCCGCCGGCAAGCAGGTAGCTACTAAGACCGTTGACCTCCGCGTCTGTCAGACCCATGTAGCCGACCTCCAATGCGTAAAGAAACGGGAACCTGCGCAGAGTGGGATCGTCTAGCTCAATGGCGTTCTCAAAATCGTATGCATCGACATTCGTGAGGCGCTTCAGCCCAATGAGAAATTGTATATCCGCTTTCGGATAATCAGTCGCCCACGAGGGCGTCCATCTCGAAGCCAGTCCGGATCCGTAAATTGCCCTCGTGAAATAGAATTCGTGGATGCTCCCGGGGCGTTTGAGCGTTGGCGGCTCTTTATCGGCGAGGTCTACAAACAGATCACCTCCCGCGGTTGACATAGCCGGAGCGCCGATTTTGAAAGTCGAAGCGTTTTGCGGAAGTGAATTGGCGGTGCCGTTCGGCCACGCAGCTCCGCCGTCCGCCATGAAACCGGCGGTTAGCGTAAGCAAAAGTCTGGGAGCCGCGGAAAAAAATCGCACGAGCCCTCCCTTACCA
>JAZDDC010000505.1:0-3262 GCA_036679565.1 Gemmatimonadota bacterium | reverse complement strand
AACCGGCCCTCAAGATGAGGGCCTGGATGGCCTGATCGGTTGCGCGCTCACCATTGACAAAACCCTCGCCGTCTTGCCCACCAATGGGTGCGCCGACATTCGTCACGGCGACAAACGCCATGTTTCTCTCCGGTGCAATCCAGGCAACGGAAAACCATAACGTGTTGCTGCCGGAATGCGCCAATGTCCGGCCCCGAGCCCACGTACGCTGATCGACTCCCCACCCCAACGCGTAATCCGTTTCGGGGGCCGCTGTGTGAAGCTTGTCCCAAGATTGCGCGGACAAGTAGTTGGACGAATCACGCAGACCTTCTAAGTGTTCGGCGAGAAATTTTCCGTAGTCTTCGAGTGAAACGTGGACGGTGCCGGCTGGACCAAACGCCGCCGGGTTGTCCGCCTCAACATTGGGCTCCCGCGGAATAACGGCCGTGGCGTTCTCAATGGCGTGGCCCCTTGGTTGATCCGGGGGTGAACCCACTGTCCCCGGCGGGCCAAAACCGGCGGAGTTCATACCAAGTGGATCGAAAACCTCAATCCGCATGAGTTCCTCCCATGATTGACCAGTGAGTTCTTCCATCATCGCACCGGCAATCACATACCCGGCATTGGTGTAGCGATGTTCGCCGCGACGACCCACCGGTTCCAACGACAACAACTCAGCCGACCACCGTCTCCGTTGCTCAGTAATAGAGGCTGGATCTGTGCGGAGGGCAGGCCAAGAAGGTGTGATAGTGATGTCCACCGGGAGCCGCGACGTGTGATACATCAGCTCGTCGAGCCGTACGTCCTCGTATTCCGAACATATCACTCCGACGAAGTCAGGAAAAACAGCAGCCACGGTTGTGCCCCAATCGAGAACACCCTGTTCCACCAGACGTGCGGCAAGTGTCGCGGTCATGGCTTTGGTCAGCGACCCCACATGCCACAAATCGTTCCCCTGAACGGAGTCCGCAAGTCCCTTGACCCGCAGGCCAAGTACCACGGTATCTCGGCTCACGACACCACTATCGACTGTCGCTGCAAGGGCCCGTACACCTAACGCGGGAACCAAGCGGCTCGAGATGATCGTATCCAAAACCGCCGGGAGCAGGGCGTCGGGCTCGTTGCCAACCTCTCCGACACCAGCGAGATCATTCCCACCACATCCGCTGATACCCGAGCTGGTGAGTCCTATAAGGAATACGGAAGCCAAGAAACGCCCGGTCAACAATACCACCTGATCAAGTTCACCAGAACGATGGCCTGACCAACGTCGAATTGCCACCCGGTTTATCATATCACTCGCTCCGGAGCACCTCTAGCGGATCAACACGACTTGCTCGCAACGCTGGCAGATAACTCGCGGTGACCGCTACCGCAAGAAACACAACAAAAGCCCCGATCAACGTCAGCGGATCCAGTGGGCTCACACCAAAAAGGAGGGAGGCCATTGCCTGACCGGTCGCGACCGCGATAGCCATCCCAAACACCAGTCCGACCACACCAAGCTTGAAGCCCTCCCCAATAAACAGACGGCGCACCTGGGCGCCGGTTGCGCCAAGTGCTATTCGCAGTCCGATGTCGCGACTTCGTTGGACGACCGAGTAGGACATGACCCCATAGATGCCGAGCGCAGCAAGCAAGAGTGAAGCAACGCCTAACACCGCGAGGGCAATTGACGGAATGCTCCACAATAGGGTTCCCTGCCCAACAATGTCGCTCATCGGGTAAACAGATACCGGCAAATTTGCATCTTCCTCAAACATTACCTTTCGTATGGGTTCGGCTAGCGCGCTCGGTGTCGTGGTGTTCCGAGTCACGACAAACCTGCGGCGATTCTGTGTGCGGTAGATGCTGCGGTACACTGTGGCCTGCGATGGCATCGCCACGCTTTCGTGCTTGATGTCGCCGACGACGGCAATGACGGTGGCCGTGCGCGGATCACGGGCATCGCCAATCATCAGCGGCTGTCCCACGGCATCGCCGTCAGGCCAGTATCTTTGTGCAAGTTGGCCACTAATGGCAACAACCTCTGGTGCGTTTGAGTTGTCGCTAGGCTCGAAGTCGCGGCCAATATCAATCGAAATGCCCATTGCCGCAAAATACCCAGCAGACACAGAGAACTGGTGTGCAATCGGCCAATCATCGGGTCCCGCTGGCCGTTGATCTGGACGAGCGTACCGTGTGTTATGCAATTCGTTGTTCATCGGCAGCACGCTCGTCGTCGCTACGCGCTCGACACCGGGGATTGCCTTCAGACGATCGGTGACGCGTTCATAGTAGGCGGTAAGCAAACTACCATCAGCATAATCCGATGCCGGAGGCGACGTCTCCACGATCAGCAGGGGTTCCGACTCGAACCCAAGTTCGACATCCTTGATGGCAAGAAAGCTGCGGACCATTAGTCCCATCCCGCTTATCAACACGACGGCCAAAGCAATTTCGGAAACCACAAGCGCGCGACGTGCCCGCAATGACTTGCGGCCCGGACCCCCTCGACCCCCATCCTTGATTGTCTCAATCAGATCCGCCCTTGAAACCGCCAAGGCCGGAGCAAGACCAAAGAACAATGGGGTCATGGCGGTCAAGAGCACCGTGAACAGCAAGACCGTACCGTCAACGGAAACTTCACCGACGCGGAAAAGGTCCTCTGGTATGGCCGGCCCAAGGAGCCGAGCACCCCAAAACGCAAACAAGACTCCGACAAGCCCACCGACGCCCGCCAGCAATAAGTTTTCCGTCATAAGCTGGCGCACGATACGACCACGACTGGCACCAAGTGCTGAGCGCATGGCTGTTTCGCTTGTACGCGCACTTGCACGGGCAAGACTCAAACTGGCCACGTTGAGACACGCAATCACCAGCGCGAAGGTTACGGCAGCTAGCAGTATAGCAAATGTGATTCGCAAGATATCCCAGACGAAATTCAGAGCCTCACGGATCGGCTTGACAACAACGGCAGAAAACTCGCCGTCGGCGGCAGGGTATTGCACGGCGAGGTCGCTATGGATCAAGTTCAACTCAGCCCGGGCCCGGTCAATCGGCCAATCCGACTTGAGTCTCCCAACGATGTGGTTTGACGTTCGGCGACGGTCGATACGAACTGGGTCGTCCCGCATCGGAATCCAAAGATCTATGCTGCCAAATGGAAACGTGAACTGTTGGGGCATGACACCAACCACGTCGTAGCGTGCGCCATCCAACGTCAACGTTTTCGAAATCATTTCAGTATCCCCACCAAATCGTCTTTGCCACAGGCCGTGCCCGATCACAACCACGTTCG
>JAZDDC010000504.1:0-2552 GCA_036679565.1 Gemmatimonadota bacterium | reverse complement strand
GTCACCATTTGGTGCATCTTTCGAGATCAGGGTCGACTGTGCTTGTTGTATGACAGTGCAACACCGACGTTTGTTAGTCGTTCCCAGCATTAGAGTTGTGTAATCGTACTGTCCTTTTCAGTACACACGCATGTACAAAAAAAAGGACGGTGGACCAAACGGTCACCGTCCGAAACGGGAGTCAGGATGTAACTGTTAATCCGCTACCCGCTACCCGCTTCCCGCCGAACCTGCGCGTTGTGGTGGCATTCGCAAAAGAACAACCATACGAAGCAGCGGGTAGCGGATAGCGGGTAGCGGATCAGGCTAACTTCCAGCCACTTTTATCCAGTCCGCCACATCTCGTCGCGTGTAATCGGTGTATTTTATTTCAACACGACGCCCAACCACCAGGTCCGCCATACTTCCAATTGTATTGGCACGCTGTGTTGCTGTCCGATCAACCCAAACATTGGTCGTATCCGTAATTCGGATCGTCCGATCACCCTGTTCGTTTCGGACTGTCACGGTTCCGGCTTGTCGGTCGATACCGGTGATTTCACCGATCCAGTTGTACGCACCGGACAAACCAGGAGAGGCGCCTATCGGGATATACCGTTCTGTCGTTTGCTGCGCATGAATAGATTGCGGGTTCATCGCGGCAACCGCCAAAAACACGAGCGAAAAAAATCTAGATGTCCTCATCTCTATGACCCCACAATATCGTCACGGGCCTGTTGCAAGGCCGTAATTGCATTTAACACCAGACTGGCACGATACACGCCAGCCATGCCCTCGATCAAGTTCATAGCCTCCTGCAAACGCACAACGGCAGTCGGATGAAGTGACGCTCCACGCAAAACGGTTATCCCGTCCTCCGTTTCCGCCGCGGCAATCGTGAGATCCCGCGATGTGGAACCAAACACACCTTCTTCGGCCGATTCCAACAAGTCAATTGCCTGTCGAATGTTCTCCAATGCATTGATGGCCCGTAAGAAGGCAGCGACTGCCACTACCTGAGTAGCCTCGAGATTAATGCCACTCCCCGTAGCCCCCTGTACCAATCGCCCCGCCGGTGAGTTGTTAAACGTGTCGCCATTATAAAACGCCACCGCGCCCTCAATCGTTTCGACTGAGTTGTTGTGAAAAAATGGTCCCGTGTCAGCCGCTTCAACCAGGGATGGAGTATTGAACTCTCCATTGCCGGGCACGCCAAACCCGTCATCGGGCGGATTCAGAACTCCAGTCAAATCAGCCGGCTGGTCCGGCTGGTCTTCAACACCCGTGTTGAAATTCATGTTTCCCTGATCACCAAAAATTCCCGGGTCACCATTTGCGCCCGCATTAAAGTGACAGGCGTTGCACTTGCCTTCGGCACGCGAAATGAAAATCTCCTGCCCCCGCGCCGGCACGACGCCCTTCAGATCCAATGGCAGCGAGAGGTCTTCTTGCCGACCCAACGATAGCTGGAAGGCTTCCAAGGCATCCAGCTCGGCGTCGGTGGGAAGTCTGAAGTCCACTCCGGCAATCCGATTCGTGGTCTTGGTAAAGTGCTGAATCACAGCCCCGGTCGCAAACGACCGCAGGCTCCCGTCGCCCGGCGATCCGTCACCCGACCACCCCGTGCGGGGGCCGGCGACACTTTCAACGGAACTTCTAAGCCCAAGCACATGTGGGATACCACGCATGTTGAAGTTGTTAGCCAGATCGTCGAAACCATCCTGATTTTCGACAATCAGACCCAACTCCCGCATGAGTCTGGGGCTCTCAAAGTTTTCGCTTAGATCGGGATTCGTTTCGGCAACGAACAACGGATTGCTCAACGGCAACGCGGCGATGAACTCTTGTGTTAGCGTGAAGTTTTCTTCCGCTGGATGACAGGTACCACACGTACGCCCATTACCGGCAAACGTCTCATTGAAGAATACATCTCTTCCCCTAGCCACCAAATTCTCCTCTGGCGCAGGCGGTTGAGGATTACAGCTGAAGAACAAAGCGGCCGTCGTGGCGGCCAACGAGACACGCGATCTTATTGAGAACTCCGCGGTCATGATTTCATCCATGAAATTGGCGACCGCAATGTAGCAATCCATTGACCGTTTGCAAGGCATTCACAGGCGGTTTTGCTCATTGCTCACGCAGGATCATGTGAGTTCCCTCACCGCGCTTTGCGGAGCCTATCGGCCATCTTCTAGGCCATGGTCACAACTCGACTATTCATCGCCGTGATGGCGCCCATTGTGCTGGCGGGTTGCTTCGAGGAACTCACCTCCGCCGACGGTGGCTCATTGCAAATCGCCTCGGGCAACGATCAGTTCGGTGTGGTTGGTACAGCGTTGCCACGACTGGTGCGGGTGCGCGCGGTGGACCAAGACGGCCTCGGATTAGCAGGCCGTTCCATCACATTCTCGGTCGATGCCGGGAATGGTTCGGTCAGTCCCATCGAAACAGTGACTGACATCAACGGTGAAGCCAGCGCCACATGGACACTGGGCCCACTCGCCGGAAATCATCTGCTCCGAGCCGCATCAACCACCCTGCCGGCCACCAACATCTCCGCGACGGCCGACTTC
>JAZDDC010000503.1:0-2708 GCA_036679565.1 Gemmatimonadota bacterium | reverse complement strand
CAAACCGGAGCATTGAACAACTAAACGATCGGCCTTTCTAAGAAAGACGGTTCTGCAATGTTTGCTTTGTTAGCCGCGGCGTCCGTGTCGTTGTTTGATCCCTCTGGGATCTCGAATATCATGGAGTTGCACCGAGAGCCGTACCTTTCGGTGCGCACCGGTTTGAAGTGCATGAATTGTCATGTGAATCGCACCGGCGGCGGGGCTCGTAATCTTTTCGGTTCTATTTTTCAGCAGACCCAATTGCCCGTGCGCACCGATGGTTTTGAGTTTCGCAATCGGGCCATAACAAACTGGCTCAACGTCGGGTCTGACGTGCGTTTTGTCGCCGCGGGTTCGGTGACTGACGCCACGCCGCGCACCTCGTTCGAGTTGGAGCGGGCCAACATCATGTTGGAAGCACGTCTGACACGCTCACTCGCCATCTACATTGACGAGACTGTTGGGCCCGGCCGGGCGGCGGCGCGCGAGCTATTTGGGCTCGTCGAGAATCTCCCACTGAACGGTTACGCGAAGTTCGGCAAGTTTACGTTGCCGTATGGGTTTCGACTCGTTGATGATCTCGAATTTGTCCGCGTTCAAACAGGATTCAACTTTAGGACACCGGATCAAGGAGTCGAGGTAGGATTCGAACCAGGCCAGTTTTCCGTCTTCTTTGCCGTCAGCAACGGTACGGACGGTGCCACCGAAGGGGATGACGACAAACAGGTAACTGGGTCAGCAGCGTGGATTACACGCCGCTTCCGCATTGGTGCTTCGGCTTCTAGAAGGGCTGAGGGTAACGAAACGCGGAAGGTGTACGGTGGATTTGCCGGATTCACCGCCGGGCCCCTAACGTTCCTTGGGGAAGTGGACGGGATCCGCCGGACCAACGCTCTGGGTGACAGTCGCACACAAGTCGTGGCATATGGCGAGGGTAACTACCTGATCCAGCGGGGTGTGAACGCCAAAGTGACGTACGGTTACCACAACCGGAACACCGCTGTTCCAGAAGATCAACGTGTCCGGATTCGTCTGGGTCTGGAGGTTTTCCCGATTCCGTTCCTGCAGGCTTCCGCGTTCTATACAATTCTCGACGATATTCCCCAGGCGTTCGGCCAGCAGGATCGTGGCTCAATAGAAGTGCACTTTTTCTTCTGATTCTTGATGATTTCGATGCCCGTCGTTGTGACGGGCCCCAAAATCTCAGGAGGTTTGTTCTCTTCTAAGACAGGGCTACCGCCTGCCCTCCCTCCTGCCCATTTTAGGGGCCGATTTCTCCTTCCGAAAAAACATCGAGACGCCGGTTCCGGCGCACACAGGAGTTTGAGCGAATGAGTGACTTCCAGGTACCGGTAGCCGTCAACGAACCAGTCCTTAGTTACGAACCCGGTTCTCCGGAGCGGGAAACACTCAAGGCTGAACTCGACCGTATGTCCTCGCAGCAGGTCGAGATCCCGCTCATCATTGGCGGAAAAGAGGTGCGAACCGGGGACATGGCCGAGCAGGTGATTCCGCATCGCCACGGTCACGTTTTGGCCACGAATCACAAGGCGGGCAAAAAAGAGGTTCAACAGGCCATCGACGCTGCGGCGCGGGCGCACAAGGATTGGTCGACGTGGCCGTTGCACGAACGTGCCGCCGTGTTCCTTCGAGCGGCTGAGTTGCTTGCGACGACATGGCGTCAGGTGGCCAATGCGTCCACGATGTTGAATCAGAGTAAAACCGCGTTTCAGGCCGAGATCGATGCGGCGTGCGAACTAATAGATTTTTTCCGTTTCAATGTTGAGTATGCGCAACGGATCTACGAAGACCAGCCTATTTCCGATCCCGGAATGTGGAATCGAATTGAGTACCGCGCGTTGGAAGGTTTTGTATACGCTATCAGTCCGTTCAACTTTACGTCAATCGGCGGAAATCTTGCGACGGCGCCCGCAATCATGGGAGGAACTTCGATTTGGAAACCGGCGGGTACCACGGTGTTCAGCAATTATTACATGATGAAACTGTTGATGGCCGCCGGGTTGCCGGACGGTGTGGTCAACTTCATACCGGGCAACTCGTCGGCCGTCAGTGATGTTGCGCTCACACATCGCAATCTTGCTGGTATTCACTTCACCGGCTCAACTGAAGTCTTTCAAATGATGTGGCGAACAGTTGGGGAGAATATCCAGCATTATGCGTCGTACCCCCGACTGGTGGGAGAAACCGGTGGCAAGGATTTTCTCATTGCGCATCCATCCGCGGACAGAGCGGGTGTCCTAACAGCGATCTTGAGAGGTGGTTTCGAATATCAAGGCCAAAAGTGCAGCGCCCTGTCACGTGCGTATTTGCCGGCATCGATGTGGAAGGACGTTAAGGACGAAATCATTGCCGGTGTGAACGGAATCGCAATGGGCGATGTGGCCGACTTCCGCAATTTCATGGGCGCGGTGATCGACAAAAAGGCCTTTACGAAGATCACAGGATATATCGATCACGCAAAATCATCGAACGATGCCGAAGTCATCGCCGGAGGCGAATCGGACGACTCCGAGGGATACTTCATTCGTCCGACGCTGATATTGGCAAAAAAAGCGGACTATCGGTCCATGTGTGATGAAATTTTTGGTCCGGTCGTTACACTTTACATTTATGAAGACAAGGATTGGGAACAGGCACTCGATTACGTCGATACAGCGTCTCCGTACGCGCTGACCGGGGCGGTATTCGCGGAGGATCGTACAGCG
>JAZDDC010000502.1:611-6949 GCA_036679565.1 Gemmatimonadota bacterium | reverse complement strand
GTGCTAGGAGAGATGCGCGCGCAACGTACAGAGGAGCGAAGTTGGCATCATTGCCGACAGACGACAATTGTACGGCTGCCTCGTTCTCTCGATCTCGGGCCCAGAGGTTGAGGGCGAGGAGGTAGCGCCACGACCAATGATCGTTTTGCTCAACCGCCCATTCGAGTATCGGAACGGTCTCGACACGGTAGGGAAACATGAAACGCAATTCCGTTCGCGTGTCCAGCGCGCTCGGGTCGTTGTCGATCCACCCCTGCCAGGCTCGAAGGATGGGGTTTGGCCGTGTATTCTCACCCAACTGTATCAGGCGTTTCGCGTCCTGGGTCGCGCCCCGGCGCAGGTAATCAATCGCGAGTTCGAGGATGATCTGATCGGCAAACTCGCCTTGCAACGTCTCCGTAAATGTCTGCGCTGAGTTCGCAGTTGGGTTGGCGAGATATGTCTCCGCCATAACGAAATGCTGCAATGGATCGACGTCCATCAGCTCCTCAGCGATCGTGTCGGCCAGATTTGTGTCACCACGCATTCGTGCAATGATGGCTAACACCTGTCGGGCGGGTACGTTGTATCGATCGTAGTCCATGGCGAGCTGGGCGTATCTGGCCGCTTCATCTAACTCGCTGGCGGCAAGTTTGATCTCAGCGAGTCGCACATAAGAAATCGACCGAAACGCTATTGCGCGGGCTGCCCATCCGTACGCTTCGGTTGCATTGACGCCGTCGCCCAGCGCATGGTGTAGGTTGCCTGCGATGAAATTTGTTTTCGCGTCGTAGGCATCCAGCTGAAGCGCAGCGTTCACGTATGTCATACCGTCACGATGCCGTGCACGCCGATACTCCAAGTCGGCCAGCCCCAACAGGGCTTCCTTGTTCCACGGCTCCACGGTCAGAGCCGCTCCGAATAACTTGCGGGCCTCTCCGTAATATCGGCCCTTGACCAACTCGCGCGCTTCGAAAACCCAACGATCGACTTTGGGCGTCATGGCGCGTGCCGAAGCATCCGTCGCAAACGGACGATCCAATGCGCGTGTCTCGCGGTCAGATGTGAACTTTAAACCAAGTGTTGACAGCTCGATTTGGAAGTAACCGTCACCTGGAAGCGCGATGGTTCGTTCGACGGCCTCCAACGTCGCAAAAGAAATCGGTTCGGCGGTGATTTCACGGTCCGCGTACGTTACACGTAATGTGTCAGTCACGTCTCCGAACGAGTTGATGCGCACCACGACACGGCGACCATTGCGCTCGACATGCATGGCACCATCGCGCGACGCGTCGGTCAGACCCCCGATGCCCTCAAGCGGAAACCACGTTTCAGACCATCGGTCCGCTGCGCCCGGGTCAAACTCGGCCTGCGTGATGGGGTTGACGTCTGAGCCGGGCGAGTACTGTACCAACAATCTCCCCGCTTGGTATTCCACGTACTGCCCGTCAGCGTCTGTGAGTAACTCCTCCCAAACGCCGCCTTGGCGTGACAGTGCCCACAACCAAAGCTTCTGGCCTGGCATTTCCTCGTACCGCGACCAATGACCGAAGCCATAGTCGTCATCACGGTAGTAACCGCCGAAGAAATCGTTGAACTCCCCTACGACATGATACGATTTGTGTCCGGCGAATGTGTTGTTTGCATACGCGGGTAGGTAACGGCCATCCGGGTTAACGGGCCATCCGCGCTTTGCGCCTGGGTGTTCGAGAAATGCGTTTCCCGGAATCGACATCTCGAGGTCATTGCGAGCAAATGCGGCGGCTGTCATCCAGTTGTAATAAGGTTGCGCGAGCGGTGTAGGGTTGTACCACAAGACGTTGGTCTCGAAATACGCGCGGTCCGCGGGTAAACGAACCTCAACGCGCCAGTGTGTACGGGAAGGCAGGTCCATGGCTCCCACGACAACGCTGACACTACCGTCGGGGTTGTTGAGCAATCTGTAGTCAACGGGCGTTGCCGTGGAGGGGGTATGTCCGATAACACCAAAGTTGAACTCAATGCCACCAGAGGTCCAAGGGCCACGGAGCGCGATGTTGCGGAATTTCATCACTTCGTTTCTATAGATGAACTCGTGACCGCTTTTTTTGACCACGGCGCCCCACACCTTACCGCCGACTTCAGGTAAAACGAAAACCTCGATGTGTTCGTTCTCCAATCGGATGACTTTCCATTCTCTTGGTACCCCCTCTGTTGCGTACCCCTCGAAGGAGTGATACGGGTATAAGCGTGAATCACGTGTCAGGATGGGAACGGGATTGGGTTCTGAGAATGGATATGTCTTGATGACTCGTGTTTCTTCGGTGATGCGTGCACTCTGCGCAACAAGGGGCGAACTGGATATCACAACGCCGATTGCAAGTGCCGTGGTGATCAGGTATGGCAACGGATGCATGATGTTTTTTCGGTTGATGGAGTTGTAGTGCAGCTAAATTAGGCGGAAGCAGGAAGGGCGGTAAGGCGGTATGGTGCAGCGCCTTCTTGGTGGTAGCGAGGGGGGCTACCACCCTACCACCCTACCGCGTTCCGCCCATCCGCTATTCGCGTTCCGCCTTTCCCCTTTCCGCCATCTTGCCTGTCCAGCGAGGCATGAGGTCTAGGTGGATGCCGAACTGATCCAGTAATCTGCCGACTGTATGATCCACAACGTCTTCGATGGTGCGGGGGTGGTTGTAGAATGCCGGAAGAGGTGGGCAGATGACGACACCCATACGCGATAACCGAAGCATGTTGTCTAGGTGAATCTGGTTGAACGGACTTTCCCGGACAGCCAGTACCAGCTTGCGGTTCTCTTTGAGTACGACATCGGCTGCTCGATGAATCAGATTGTCGCCCAAACCGTGCGCGATGGCACCGAGTGTCCGCATGCTGCACGGCGCGATGATCATGCCATCGGTCACGTATGACCCACTCGATATGACGGCGCTCTGGTCGCCTGCTGAGTAGGAAAAATCTGCGAGCTCTTGTAGCTGGTCTGTCGTGTACGATGTTTCGTGCGTAAGGGTCCGTGCTCCCCACTTACTTGATAAAAAGTGTGTTTCCACGCCCGCCTGGCGTAACGCTTCCAGCACGCGAACGCCATAGATGGAGCCTGTGGCGCCTGTGATGGCTACGACAATCCGGCGGCGGATGTCATCGTTGGGAGGCGTGTTCATGACCTGCGCGTCACCTCAGCATCTCTGCGAAGGTTTTGTCAGCGTTCGCAACTTTTGCAGTCATGTTCGGGTCGTCATAGCAAATCCCGCACGTTATGCTCGTCTCTCCTTCGCGTTCGACATTGACGTGATCAGTATTCACGGATTCGATGTGAAAGTTGAACAACGCGTTGTGTGGGGAGGTTGTCATCTGCGACCGGATCTCTTCGATGGTTCCTTTTAGATAGTACGCAACACCTTCATCGACCACTGCCATCGTCAACTGGCGTGTACGACGCATGTTGTTCGTCGTACGACTGTCCGAATACATGGCGAGGCGAAGGTTATACGAGTCACGGGCGATGACTTCGAAATGACTCAGCATGGCGGCGTGTGGGAACCCATCCTCACCTACCGTCATGACCAAAACGATGTTGTGAGCGTGCTTCGGGAGCCCGTTCGAACTGAATCGCTGGAGGAGGTCAGGTGTGAGTTCCGGGCCTAAGAGTCTTGTCACTCGCTTGGCATCCTGTAAGACGATACCCTGGCAACCCGGGTTTCGACACGTTAGTCGGTAAGTTTGTGAGACCTTAGATCGGTGCTGGGCCCTTGTCAAGGAACGGACCCCGCTTCTCGCCGAACTTGTCGCGTATTCCTATAATAGGGGCCATCGGAACAACGTCAGAAACATCTTTTACGACGGAGACTGGCCAAGATGATGAGTTGCGTTTCGAGTTCGCGGCGTCGCGCCTTCCTCCCACCCACGTTTATCGCGGTGTTCGTGGGAATTCTCCAACTTACGCCGACGCGCGTGGCCGCACAGGTCTCGTATTTCTTCCCTGATGGCGAGACGTTCGACTCCAGTATTCCGTCGCCCGAAGCCTTTCTTGGATATGCCGTTGGTACGTTTCACACGCGTCACGATCGAATCGTGTCGTACATGCAGGAGCTTGCTCGTTTGTCTGACCGCGCAGTGTATCAAGAAATCGGCATGACGTATGAGCACAGGCCCATGCCAGTACTCACTGTCACGACGTCAGAAAACCACAATCGTTTGGAGGCGATTCGTCTAGAGCACCTGGCGGCGTTGGACCCCACGACGGACCCGGTGGCAAACCCGAATCGACCGGCCATTGTACATCTGGGGTATGGTGTGCATGGGAACGAAACGTCGTCGGCCGAGGCGGCAATGTTGACGGCGTACTGGCTCGTGGCGGGTACGAGCGCTGCCGCAAGCCGTTACAGGGCGGAGGGCGTCTTCCACATTGAGCCCGTGCTTAACCCGGACGGCCGTGATCGCCATACGCAATGGGCCAACATGAATAGGGCGGAGCCGTTTGTCGCGGACGCGTTGGACCGAGAACACAATGAGGTGTGGCCGGGTGGCAGGACGAACCACTACTGGTTTGATCTCAATCGCGACTGGTTGCCACTCGTCAATCCGGAAAGCAAAGCACGTATTGATTTTCATCATAGATGGCGACCGCATGTGGTGACGGACTATCACGAGATGGGGGCCAGCAGTACGTACTTCTTCGAACCGAGTAAACCAATCGGATCCTGGAATCCGTTGCTGCCGGAGCGCCTCTACACAGAGATTACAGTCGACTTCGCCGAATATTGGGCCGCAGCCCTGGACGAGATTGGGTCGATGTATTTCACGAAGGAAGTTTACGACAACACGTATCCCGGATACGGATCAACTTATCCCAATTTCTTGGGCGGGTTGGGGTTGGTTTTCGAGCAGGCGAGCGCGCGCGGTCACATCCAAGAGAGTGAACATCACGGCACCCTGACGTTTCCGTTTGCCATTCGTAACCACGTTCGCACGAGCCTGGCAACCGTGCGTGCTGCCATTGAGCAACGAACGGTCTTGCAAGAATACCAACGGGACTTTTTTACCTCGGCGTTGGCCGAGGCGGACGAGTACGGTGTGGACGGATGGATATTTGGAGATCCCAACGATGCTACGTTGAACCGCGAGTTTATCGACCTCTTGCTGCGACATAGGATTGAAGTGTACGACTTGGACTCCCAGCAAAGCGTGGACAATACGACGTACGAACCTGGAGACGCATGGGTGGTTCCCTCCAGACAGCCGTTGTACAGGCTCGCCCGCTCAATTTTCGAGCGGACGGACACATTCGCGGACAGCGTCTTTTACGATGCGTCTGCCTGGACGGTCAGCCTTGCGTATGGAATGACGGATGCGGAGTTGCGGGGAGTGAGTTTGCCATTGGGCGAACGCATCACCGATGTCCCAGTGCTCGGCGGCGGAACTCGCGTAACGCGCAGTAACATCTCTTACCTGTTGGACTGGCGCGATTCGGGAGCGCCCCGGGCATTACGGTTTCTGCAAGCGGCCGGTGTCCGCGCGGAAGTCGCCTTCAGCCCATTTACCGCACAAACCACCGCCGGCGAGGTAGATATTACACGTGGTTCTATTTCCATGCCTGTTGCCGTCCAGTCGCTGGATGCGGACTCACTTTTCACGGCCGTTTCCAGCGCCGCTCATGATGCAATGGTTGCTATCCATAGTGCCACGAGTGCACTGTCGGTTCGAGGCGTTGATCTAGGCAGTCGCAATTTTCGGCCCGTGCGTTCTCCGCGGGTATTGATTCCGATGGGCGAGGGCCTTTCGGCGTATGAGGCTGGTCAGATGTGGCACCTGTTGGATCAAAGGGTGGCAATGCCGGTGACCAAGGTTGACGTGTCGGATATAGGTCGTGTTGGATGGTCCGACTATGATGTGTTAGTACTTGTCTCCGGCAATTGGAGCGTGTTCGACGGTGAGCGGCTCGACGCGCTCAAGACGTGGGTTCGCAGTGGCGGTACTCTCATTGCGCAACGCTCGGCGGCAGCGTGGGCGACTCGAAATGGGTTGACTCCGAACATCGATGCTCCTGGCCTGGGTGCGCCTGTGGACGAGGACGAGGATGAGGATGAGGATGAGGGTGATGCGCCGCGTCGCGACTACGCGGATGCGCGTAGCATTGCCGGGGCTCAAGTTATTGGCGGCTCGATTTGGGAGGCGGACTTGGACGTCACCCATCCATTGGGATTTGGATATGGTAGGCGGTTCCTTCCGGTATGGCGGGATCACAATTTATTTTTCGCCGAAAGCAAAAACCCGTACAGTACGGTGGCAAAACTGGTTGATGATGATCCCCACCTCAGCGGATATATGTCAGCGCCGAATCGCGAACGGCTGCGGGGGTCTCCGTC
>JAZDDC010000502.1:0-589 GCA_036679565.1 Gemmatimonadota bacterium | reverse complement strand
ATCGTTTGTTTTTGATTGCGTTGTTTTTCGGAAACCATATTCAAGTGCCACCATCGCCGCGATGATCGGCCAGGTGGACTGTATCAAAATGAATGATGGGATAGACCTCTCACAGTGGAGTCTTGTTGTCAGTGACCCCGCCGTGGTGGGCACGCCATCGACATTGATCACAGTATCATAGAACCATTGGTGACGATGCACCGAGGGCCAACTCCGCAAGACGTTCTCCGCAACGTCTTTGGGTATTCAGACTTCCGACCGGGCCAACTCGACATCATCGATACGGTACTTAACGGCAAAGACTGCATTGGAATCATGCCCACCGGGGCAGGCAAGTCTCTTACGTTTCAGGTACCCGCACGAATACTTCCCGGTACGGTGCTCGTCGTGTCTCCGCTCATTTCGCTGATGAAGGATCAAACAGACGCCGTCGAGTCCTTCGGTTTCAGCGCGACGACAATCAACTCGACCTTGAGTCTTGCAGAGCGCAAGCGTCGCGTCACCGCGCTGCGAGATGGTGAATACGAACTCGTTTATCTTGCCCCGGAGGCATTAGATGGCTGGTTGGGTGGGCAGGTAAGCGAGTGGC
>JAZDDC010000501.1:0-3733 GCA_036679565.1 Gemmatimonadota bacterium | reverse complement strand
GATCCATTGGATCGCGGGGTTGGGGCTCGTCGCGACGATCGTGTATCACATAGTTCACTCCGTTTTTTGGCAGGATCTTCGTTCCATGTGGTTCGGGCGGAACGAGGTCAAGCAGGGCATCGCGCAGTTAACGCAATTCTTCTCGCGCTCAGCAAAAACGTCAGACGAAAAGCCCGGTAAATATCCGTTGGATCACAGGCTATATCACCACACCATTGCGGTGATTTCCGTCGCCGCCATTGTGACGGGTCTTTTGATGATGGCCCGTGTGGATACCCCGTTTTGGGCGCGCAATCCATACCTGTTGTCCGACGGAACCTGGGGCATTGTGTACGTCGTGCATGGTATCGCGGGTGTCGGTTTGATTACCATGGTGATGGCGCACGTGTACTTTGCCATTCGACCGGAAAAATGGTGGATGACTCGGTCCATGTTTCAAGGTTGGGTTTACAGACGCGAGTACCTTGCTCATCATGACCCTAAAAAATGGGTTGTGAAGGACGGGCCACCCTCGTCGATGACGGGTGTCGGTGGTTCTGCCGGCTTGCCCGAAGGCGTTCCAAGGGACCGCGTTATCAAAGAATGAATTCGACAAATAGCGAATTAAGAAAACACATCGATGCGATCGAAGAGAGCTACGAATTTTTCCTCGCGTTCGCGGCTCAGGGCATACGGGACGATAGCTCCAGCTCCACCGGTGGTGAACTGCGCCGCTATCTTCAGCGTACCGACAGTGCGTTGCTTGGTATTGCGCAGGCTTTCCGCGATGCGGCGGATGATGTCCCAGGACGGGACCAGTTTCATGCCATGATTGATGTGTTGGAACAAGACGCGCGGCGTGCGCGCGCCGCCGTGCAATTGGTCCTGACCAGACCAGCGATCAGTTCGCAGCTCATCGACAATCTGAATGCGTCGATACACGTCAGGGCATTGCTCACCGACCTCTTCCTCCTCGATGAAGCATTGCCGCGTCATGCGGATCAGCAGTCAACGGAACAAACGACCGTTTCGTAGGAAAAGCACCACGTAGCCAGGTATCACGTCCGTCGAGTCATCGCACCCCGGGGATCTATCCATGCTCAGATATCGTCTTGTTTCCACGATTGGCAATTCGTGTTGCGCTCTCGTGTTGTCGCTCGCTGTCGTGTCGGCGTTGGAGGCACAGAATCAAATAGAAGACGCCGTCGCCAACCTTCAGTGGAGAGAGATCGGGCCGACCATCATGAGCGGTCGTATATCCGACCTCGCGGTGGTGGAGTCGAACCCTTCGGTCTTCTACGTCGGAACGGCCAGCGGCGGTGTGTGGAAGACCGTGAATCACGGAACCACCTTTGAGTCGTTGTTCACGGATCAAGTCACGTCATCGATCGGTGACATAACACTCGCGCCTTCGAACCCCAATGTTGTTTGGGTTGGAACGGGTGAACCACAAAATCGGCAAAGTTCGCCGTGGGGCAACGGTGTGTATCGATCGACCGATGCCGGCCGTACCTGGGTACACAAGGGCTTGGCAAATACTCATCACATATCACGAATCGTCGTTCATCCGCTGAATCCCGATGTCGCATACGTCGCAGCGGTCGGGCATTTGTGGGGTCCGAACCCGGAGCGCGGCGTATACAAAACCGTTGATGGGGGTGATACCTGGGAGCATGTGTTGTATGTGGATGAGTTCACGGGTGCTATCGACATGGTCATGGATCATGGTGATCCACAAACGTTGTTCGTAGCGATGTATCAACGGCAACGAACCGGTTGGGGGTTCAATGGTGGTGGGCCGGGCAGTGGCATTTACCGTAGCACCGACGGTGGTGTCACCTGGACCGAGTTGACGGAGGGATTGCCGGAGGGCGACAAGGGTCGTATTGGTCTCGATGTCTCTCGTGCTAACGGCAACGTGGTATACGCATTGGTGGAAGCTGACGCTCGTCGGCCAGGGCAGAGGTTTGGTGGTGGAAACACTGATGGAAAGAACGGCGTCTATCGCTCGATGGATCGGGGCGAAACCTGGGAACGTGTCAGCAACACGAATAACCGGCCGATGTACTACAGTCAGATTCGGATTGATCCAACCGACCCCGAACGAATCTACCTGGGTGGCGCAAACCTGTACCGTTCGTCTGATGGTGGAAAAAATTTCACGGCGGACGCGTCGGCCGGTGTTCACTTGGACCATCACGCGCTCTGGATTGATCCGGCCAACTCGGATCACATGATACTCGGCAGTGACGGCGGCGTGTCCGTCACCTGGGATCGCGGCGAAAACTGGCGACAACTTCGCAATCTCCCCGTTTCTCAGTTTTACCAGATTGGTGTTGACATGCGGGTGCCGTACCACGTGTGCGGTGGTTTACAAGATAACGGTTCCTGGTGTGCACCGAGTGACACGTGGTCAAACCAAGGCGTTCGAACCCGGGATTGGTATAACATTGGCAGCGGCGACGGTTTTTTTACCGTCATGCACCCCGACAGACCCGGCATCGTCCTGGCCGAGTCGCAGGGTGGAAATTTGGCGCGGGTGAATCTTCAAACGAAAGAGACGGCAAGACTCCGGCCCGTCGCTCGTCCCACCGATGATGCTGATAGTTCGTCACTGCGGTGGAATTGGGATTCACCGATTGTTTGGTCAGAACATGATGCCTCAACCGTGTACATCGGGAGCAACATGTTATTCCGATCTCGTGATCTCGGACAAGCGTGGGAGGCAATCAGTCCCGATCTTACCAAGGCCGTTGATCGGCAAACACTTGAGATCATGGGTGTAGAAGGATCCGATCCCATGATATCCGGAAACGACGGCACGGCGTCATATGGCAATCTGACCACTGTGAGCGAATCGCCCCTGGACGCGGATTTGATCTACGTAGGTACCGACGATGGCAATGTCCATGTCACCCGAAACGGCGGCGCTGATTGGGTTGACATAACAGATAACATCGAGGACCTACCGGATCGTACCTATGTGAGCCGCATTGTTGCATCCCGGTTCGATGTTAGGACCGTGTACGCGACCTTTGATGGTCATCGCAACGATGATTTCGACGTTTACGTTTATATGAGCAACGACGTTGGTGAAAATTGGCGGCGGATAGTCAATGGACTGCCCATGTCGTCGGTGAATGTCATCGCGCAACATCCGCGGACTGAGCGGTTGTTGTTCGTTGGAAACGAGATGGGTGTGTATGTTTCGGTTGATGAAGGTATGAATTGGTCGCCGCTCAAGAACAATTTGCCGACGGTGCCGGTTGACGATATCGTCGTACACCCGCGTGACAATGACCTGGTCATCGGAACACATGGGCGGGGCGTTTGGATAATGGCTGACGTCAGTCCGCTCGAAGGTTTGACACAAGAGGTTCTGGCGTCTAACGCGCACATTTTCCCCATACGCCGCGCCATCTCATACAATCGATACACACCCCAGGGTTGGACACCGAGTGTGTACGCGGCCGACAACCCGCAGGCCGGCGCTCTCGTTCGTTACTATTTGCGCACCGACATCGAAGCGCAGGCTCCTGTCGCAACAGACAACGGAACCAACGGTGATGACGGCTCGATGGAGTCCACCTCGAACGATGCAAGTGCGAAGATCGTAATCGTCGATGCCGATGGTGAAACCGTTCGCGAATTAGAGGGTCCGACGATCGCGGGTATACAACAAGTCGTGTGGGACCTGCGTATCGAACCACCGTACGAAACTGAATCTCAAGCCGATGGCCGCGGTCGTTTTGGT
>JAZDDC010000500.1:0-6041 GCA_036679565.1 Gemmatimonadota bacterium | reverse complement strand
CTGCCGTCGCCATTGATGTGGAACGAGGCGTAGTTTGACAACGCACCGCCGCTCAGCGCATCGAGTTGATGCGGATCCTCGTTTCGATTGGCGACAAGAAGGACGTCGCCGGAAATATCGAGGCTCACCGGCCCGACACCCATTGACGGGAACGGCGAACCCTGAACGTGCTCCAGCGCGCCATCGTTGGCGATCCGGAACCCGGCAATGGTGTTGGTGTGACCGTTGACTGCGAAGAGCCAACGCTGATTGGCACTTACCATGATCGGCGAGTCGTTGTCGTTCGGGCCGAGCTTCCCGTTGGTGTCGTTGTCTATGCCGGTTCCGCGCGTGAGAAACGTGCCAGTGGGGCGCAAAGACCCGTTAGCCAAGCGTTGGTATGCGATAACCGCGTTTTTACCGTCTTCTATGTTGTTCGATGAGATGTACAGGATCTTCTCTTGCGCCACGGTTGGTACCGCGGCGCCGAACATGATTGCAACGATTGGAATGAAACGTTGCGCATGTTCGCGTATCGACGTCCAGATTGATTCATACATGGATCGTTCCTCGCAATTGGGCGTAACCGGCCGAGATTCAACGTCTGAGTTGCGGGGATTGTCCGCCGCGAACTGAGACATAGTCTCGGGTGACAGACCGGATGTTACAGTTACCGCAGCAACGCCGATGTAAGGAGTGCAACGTTCGGCGATTTGACGAGACTAACTACGGAGATGCGTGAGTGATCGTGCGTTGAAGGTTGTATCGAAGGACAAGCTGTCCGACGACTGTCGCCGTCAGCGAACCGACAAAATGTTTGATCGAAGAGGTTCAATGCATTGCGAAGAGTTGATCGGACGCATCACTGACTACCTCGAGGATACGCTCGACAACGCCGGGCGCAGACGTTTTGAGGCACACGCGGCACGATGCCCGTCATGCGCCACGCATGTGGAGCAGATGAGGGTAACCATCTCAATTGCCAACCAACTGGAGGAAGAGGCAATTGCGACTGACGTGTTAGAGACCCTCCAGCGGGCCTTCCTCGGTTGGAAGGCGCAGCGCAAGTAACACATTGTGCTCTTCATGGCGTAAACCGCCATCACCTCACTCCACCCCACCTGTGGCCTTGTGCCACCCAGATCAAACTGGTACCGCAAAGTGTTTCGAGAGCGCCGCCCGTACGCGGGAACGCGCGCGGTGAAGCAGTACGCGCTGATTTGCTTGTGTTAATCCAAGTGCGTCACACACCTCTTTGGCCGTGAACCCTTGCACGTCCCGCAAGTCGATCACGGTTGCCAATGCGGTCGGTAAATCCGCGATAGCTCGGCGCACGGTGGTGTGGGCCTCCTTGTCCAAAAGGATCTGTTCGGGATCCGATCTCCACGTGGGGTATTCCATGCATAGGTCGGGTGTCAGTGAGTCGCACCCGTTTGCGAAACGTGAGGGATCGGCCGACACCGAATCGTAGGACGGATCTTCAGAAGCAAAGGTGGAAAACGGGACGAGTTTGGCGTCCCGTGAGGCGCGGCTTTTCGCCTTGTGAAATAGAATCCTCAACAACCAGGTACTAACAGAGCAACGTCCCTCAAAACGGTCCAGGCTGCCGAGGAATCCCATCCATGTGTCCTGGGCAACGTCTTCCGCCGCCGCGGCGTCGCGGACAAATCTCTGCGCGGTGCGCACCAAACGAGTGTGGTGACGGGCAACCAACGAGGCGAACGCGGGCTCGTCTCCTGCGCGTATCGCATCGGTCAGTTCGGCATCAGAGGAACGAGTGTCGCATCCAACCGCTGGCGCTGAAGCGTGGCCGCTCACGGGTTGTGCGTTTGATTGACGAAGTCGAGTATGAACGGTGGGCAGCGTACGATCGTCACCCCCCGCTGAAGAAGTTGCCTCAGTACCGATGTGCCGCGGACGTCTACGAATGTGACCATAGACAAATCCATCCAAACCGTCTTGCCGGTCTCGAGGATCTTCGTGCACTCGGTCGCCAGTAAGCTCGCATGAGAAACCATTTCATTTTTTCCATTTGATGGTCGAAGTTTCCTGCGGCTTCCGATCCGGCATATAGGCATCAGGTGTGCCGGTCCCTCCTTAAACCGAGCGAGGGGCTGGTAACCTGTTGATTGGCAATGTTTTGTGTGATACAGATGTGAGCCCGAACAGCGAGAAGGGCCCCGTTTAAGAGGTTCGAGGTCCTAAATCAGTGGGAGATTCCCAATATTACGGGGATTATTTGTAACATGTTGCAAAATAACAAGATAAGGAGCAACGACAGGGCCCGTCGTTCATTTAGCGTGTTTACGTCCCCCAAATATTGGGAGGGCGATCAGTCCGCGTTCGGCTGCTCGTTGGGACGTGTGATGCCAAGTTTTTTCATGCGGGCCTCGAGTGTCGTGGCCTTTAGACCGAGGCGTCCCATCTTTCATGAGAAAGTACCGAACCAGGCCCGGAATGTCGTCGCGACGTTCCCTGAGTGGTGGATTCCGGATTGGGAAAACGTTTAGACGATAATATAGGTCCGGGCGGAACTTACCCTCTGCGGCCGCCGCCTCAAGATCGTGGTGTGTACCCGCAATCACTCGAACATCGACGCTGATCGTCCCGTTGCCGCCGACCCGTTCGATCTCGCCCTCTTGAAGAACACGAAGCAGCTTTACTTGTAGATCGAGGGCGAGATCTCCGATCTCGTCCAGCAGGATGGTGCTACCGTCGGCCAATTCGAAACGACCGATTTTTCGCGCGACGGCGCCCGTGAACGCACCCTTTTCGTGTCCAAACAGCTCGCTTTCGATCAAACCGGGAGAGATGGCCGCGCAGTTCACGGTGACAAGTGGGCGATCGCGCCGGGGACTCAGTTTGTGGATGGCACGGGCAAGTAACTCTTTACCAGTACCCGTCTCGCCAAGAAGGAGAACGGTAGTATCGATCGGTGCGACCTGTTTGACCTGCTCCAAGATTTGCATGAGCGAGTCACTCTCACCGATGATTTCTTCGAACTCGTGATTGGTGCGGATAGTCTCCTGCAGGTACACGTTCTCAGCGCGCACCCGCTCTTCCAGCCGGGCAACTTCGTCAAACAGTTCTGCGTTGCGAATCGCGATCGCGGCATGTGCGGACAGTGTGGCAAGCAGACGCTGACGGCTGCGGGTGAACGCACCTGTGTTGAGGTTGTTCTCGAGATAGACGGCTCCCAGAAGCCGGCTCTGGTAGAACACCGGGAGACAAAGGACAGAGCGAGGTCGGTGGTTTGCGACGTAAGGATCAGATGCGTAGTCAGGGTCCGCGATTGCGTCGTCTAGGACGATTTGCTTCTCGGTGCGGCAAGCGTAACGGAGTATGGACACCGGCAGTGTCTCACTCTCTTCGACGGGTGCGTCTAGTACGGAGGTGTGGCCGGTGGTTGCGTCGCCTTGCACGCGAATGCGCGAGGACCCATCTCGCGTTAGCACCAGGCACCCACGTTCCGCACCGGCGCACTCGAGGAGCGTACGCATCAACGTAGAGAGTAGTTTGTCTAACTCGATCTCACTTGCCATCGCCGCGGCGGCATTGAGCGTCCACTCCAGGTCAAGGGCTTCGCCGGGTGAGCGAAGCGTTGCCAGCACCGACGCGGGTGCCGTCAGGATCGAGCTGGGTGACTGCTCCTCCCCTTGATCATCCTTGCCGACCAATGCCGCCAGCTCGGCGGCGAGACGCTCCGCTTTCGGGGACGCACCCCACTCGTCGTACACGCGAAGCGCTTCGAGCAGAAAGAGTGAGCCGATCTGTGGTTGGCCACGCTCGAGCCAATACCGAGCGTAACGTTCGTTAACAAGGGCTAGATCGCCGGGGAATGCCCGAAGCTTTGCCGCGGCGATCGCCCGCACGTAGAGGTCCTGCGCATCCAGATCGTGCTTTCGGAGTCGTGCGATTTCCGCTTGGACGAGCAGATGTGCATGGCTGAAATTTTCCGGACAGTTCTCCGCCCAGATCCTGAGTTGCTCAGTATCGTCGGCCACCTGTGCCGGAACGGGATCGTCCTCGGTGAGGTGACCGCGCTGCAACCGCGCCAAGCACGTGATCGTCCGATAAAATCTGAGCAGCATTGGCCAGATCGTTCCGCCAACGCTATGGATCACTTCGCCGGCCTCCTTGGCGGCGGCGTCAGCGTTGTCCAACTGACCCAAGGTCAGGTGCAGATGTAGCTTGGTGACCCAGTAGAACACCAGGAAGAAAGGCGCCTCGCGATAGTCTTCCAGGAACTTCCGTTCCGAAAACTCGGCGCTTGCCAGGGAGTCCGGTGCTTCGGTCAGCCCGCGAAGCGCGCACGCCCAGTTGAGGATCAGACGCTCCGTCGACGCAAAGCTCTCGTTGCGGATGGATTGCAGGAACTCCAGCGTTGGCGCAAACTCGTCCTCGATCCGCTCGAGTCGGTCAGTGGTGAGGAATCCGTACCAGGTCTCGACGAAACCGCCGTAGCTCCCGTACGCAAAATCGCCACCCTCGATCCCGGCGAGGAACGCGGTGTGTTGCGACTCGATGCATTCGATCAACGGTCGGCGCCATAGGTTGACGAAACACCCGAACAACTCGTGGACTTTGCCGCGCAGGGCGAGGTCATTGAGGGCATCATTCAGCCGCAACGCCAGCAGGCCGAACTCCTGACCACGTCGGTAGTCCCCCCGTCGCGTGCCCAACGTGAAGCCGTGCGTAACATATCCCAACGCAGACTCCTCGGTATTCCCATGTTCAAGTGAGAGACGCACCATCCGTGCAGGGATCCACGAGATCATCCGCGAGTCCGCCAGGAGATAACTCGGCGCCCACGCCACCATCAGAAGACGCATACACATTTTTGTCGTCGGATCGTCCATCGCGGGCAGGTCTATAAGTTCGGCGATGTCTCGATTTCCGAGTGCCTCATCGGCGGCGTCCAACTCGTGATCCAACTCGTTTGCCAGATCATCAGTTAGCGGTAACGTGATTCCGAGCGGGGCTAAGCCGACCCGCAGTGCATCCACTGCGTCGGCGTACCTCGACATGGTCTCGTACTGCGCAGCCCGGAGGATGTGGACTCGCGCACCGTCGAGTGGTGTCGCGGCGTGCTCTTCGAGCACCGCGAAGCTGCTGAAGGCGTCGTCAAATCGACCGCTTAGATACTCACATTCCGCGATGCAATGGTATAGCTCGAACGTCTCGTCGTATGACACCGACCAGGCGTCCGCGTGAATTAGGTATGCGGCAGTCTGGAAATAATCCAGGGCTTCGACGTAGGCCGCGGCAGCCCGTGCCTTCCGGCCGGCGATCATTGCCAAGCCGAACACTTGGCGTTGCTCTTCCCCCGCCCGGACAAGTGACAAGCCGGGTTTGATCTGATCAATCAACTCGAACGCGCGTTCTGCACGGGCTGGACCATCGAGAGCAGCGAGTAACGATCGACCGATCCGGATGTGCATGCCGGCACGTTGCGGCTCTGGTATCAGCGCATAGGCCGCCTGTTGGACTCTGTCATGTAAGAACCGGAAAACACGCGGCGCGTTTTCCGGAGAACCGGCTTGGGAATTCGTTTCCAGGTTCACAATCAACCCGTCACGGAGAGTTTCTCGCAGCGCCTCGAGGGTCTTCGCCGCGTTGCCACCCCATGCTGTGGTTAGTGTCGTCAGATCGAATCGGTTTCCGAGACATGCCGCTACTTCAAGCACCTCTCGCGAGACTCCAGGCAGCCGCTCAAGGCGTCCCGCCAACAGGTCCACGACGTTATCGGTGCTCGGCTGTTCCTTGATGCCGTCCAAGTCATACGCCCAACGGCCGGCGTTTTCGTCCGGGATGAGTAGACGCTCCTGAGCAAGGGATTTCATGAACTGGCCGATAAAAAACGGGTTTCCACCGGTCTTTTCGCGCACAAGGTCCGCGAACGGGCCGCTGTGTGACTCGCCGCTCCGCAATGTGTCTGCAACAAACTGGTGCAAAGATGCTTCGTCGAGCGGTTCCAACACGATGCGCGAAACCTGCGTTCCCGAGTTCTCCAGATCCAAAACGGTCTTGAGCAACGGATGAGCGGAGCCGACCTCATTGTC